>DATAAG010000753.1:0-16301 GCA_036260235.1 Longimicrobium sp. | reverse complement strand
CCAGCTCGGGGGAGCGCGCCATCACCAGCGCCACCCGCACCTCGGGGCCCACGCCCAGCGCGCGAAGGTGGTGCGCCAGCCGGTTCGCCCGCGCGTTCAGCTCCGCGTAGGTGAGGCGCTCCCCCGCGGAGACCACCGCGGTTGCATCGGGCGTGCGCTCCACCTGCGCCTCGAAGAGCTCGTGCACGCACGACTCGCGCGGGTAGTCCGCGTCCGTGCGGTTCCACTCCTCCACCACCCGGACGCGCTCGCTCTCCGGTATGAGCGCCAGCCGCTCCACCGGCCGGCCCTCGTCCGCCACCATCTCCTCCAGCACCCGCCGCAGGTAGCCGAGCCAGCGCTGGATGGTATCGCGCTCGAAGAGGGAGGTGGCGTACTCCACCCCGCCCACGATCCGCCCGTCCCGCTCGGAGAGGGCGAGCGAGAGATCGAACTTCGCCGTCACCTGCGCGGCGGAGCCCGCCGGGCTCAGCCGGGCCAGCGCCAGTCCGGGAAGCTCCAGGCCGCTCCCGGGCGCGTTCTGCCAGGCGAACATCACCTGAAAGAGCGGGCTGTGCGAAAAGCTGCGCGCCGGGTCGACCAGCTCGACCACCTGCTCGAAGGGGATGTCCTGGTGCTGCTGGCCGTCGAGCACCCGCTCCTTGACCCTCGCCAGCAGCTCCGCCACCGTCGGCGCGCCGGAGAGGTCCAGGCGCAGGGCCAGCGTGTTGACGAAGAAGCCGATCAGCCCCTCGACCTCGCGGCGGCCGCGGCCCGCCATGGGGCTTCCGATCACCACGTCGTCCTGCCCCGAGAGCCGGCCCAGCACGGTCGCCCACCCGGCCAGGAGCGTCATGAACAGCGTCGTCCCGTGCCGCCGCGACAGCGCCTTCAGCCCGGCGGTCAGCTCCTCACCCAGCTCCAGCCCGAGCAGCGCGCCCGCGTAGTCCATCTGCGCCGGCCGCGGGCGGTCGGTGGGCAGCTCCAGGAGCTCGGGTGCGCCGGAGAGCGTGCGCGTCCAGTAGTCCGCCTGCTGCTGCAGGACCTCACCCTGCACGCGGCGCCGCTGCCAGACCGCGTAATCCGCGTACTGGACCTCCAGCGCGGGGAGCGGGTCCGGCTCGCCGCGGCGGAACGCCCCGTACAGCGCGCTCAGCTCGTGGGTGAGCACCCCCATGGACCAGGCGTCGCTGACGACGTGGTGCATGGTCAGCAGCAGCACGTGGTCGTCCGCGGCAACCCGGACCAGCCGGCCGCGGATGAGCGGCCCGCGCGCCAGGTCGAAAGGGGCACGCCCCTCCTCGGCGATGAGCGTGCTGAGCTCCGCCTCCGGGTCCGCCTCCCCGCCCAAGTCGTGGTGGACCAGGTGAAAGCCGGCGTCCGGCGGCGCGATGCGCTGCTCGGGGACGCCGTCCACCTGCGCGAACGTGGTGCGCAGCGCCTCGTGCCGGGCCACGATGCGGTCCAGCGCGCGCACCAGCGCCGCCCGGTCCAGCGCACCCCGGAGCCGCAGGCGCGTGGCCATGTGGTAGGTGCCGCCCAGGTCGCCCAGCTGCTCCAGGAACCAGAGCCGCTGCTGGGCGAACGACAGCGGCAGCCGGCCGTTCCGCTCGGCGCGCGCGATCAGGGACGGCTTCGGCGTGCTGCGCTCCAGGCTGGCGGCGCGCGCCATCTGGAGGATCCGCTCGAGCTCGGCGATGGAAAGGGTGGGGTTCATGGCTCAGGAATGTGATTGCGGGATGCGGCGGGTCACGGCCATGGGAACGCGTCCCCGGCGGACGCACTGACCAGCTCGGTCAGGCGCGCGATCTGGACCGGGTCGAACTGGGCCAGCTGGGCGGCCACGACGTGCTGGGCCAGCTGCGAGAGCCTGGGCCGCTCGAAGACGGTGCGCAGCTCGACCTCCACCTCCAGCACCTGCCTCACCCGCGAGATCACCTGCACCGCCAGGAGCGAATGTCCGCCCAGCTCGAAGAAGTTGTCCTGGCGGCCCACCCGCTCCACGCCGAGCACCGCCGACCAGATCTCGGCCAGCGCCTGCTCGGTCTCCCCCACCGGCGCCTCGTAGCCGCGCCGCGCGTATGCCTCGTCCGCCGGGGCGGGGAGCGCCCGGCGGTCCAGCTTGCCGTTGGGCGTGACCGGGAACGCCTCCAGCCGCACGAACGCCGCGGGAACCATGTATTCCGGCAGATGCGCGGAGAGGTGCGCCCGCAGCGCCTCGCTCTCCAGCGCCTCGCCCACGAAGTACGCCGCCAGCCGCTTCCCGCCGGAGCCGTCGTCCAGCGCGAGCACCACCGCCTCGCGCACGCCGGGGTGCGAGGCGAGCCGCGCCTCGATCTCGCCCGGCTCCACGCGGAAGCCCCGCACCTTCACCTGGAAGTCGGTGCGCCCCAGGTACTCCAGCGTCCCGTCGGGGAGCCACCGGCACAGGTCGCCGGTGCGGTACATCCGCGCGCCCGGCTCGCCGAAGGGGTCGGGGACGAACCGCTCCGCCGTCAGCCGGGGCCGGCCCAGGTAGCCGCGCGCCACCGCCACGCCGGCGATGAACAGCTCGCCCGCCACCCCGACGGGCACCGGCTCGCCGGCACGGTCGAGCACGTAGACCGCCGAGTTGTGGATCGCCCGGCCGATGGAGACGCGCTCCGCGCCGGGGTCGCACTCCCACTCGGTCACCTCACCCGACTCGGTGGGTCCGTACTGGTTGTACAGTCCCACGCCGGGGAGCCGCTCGTGGAACTGCCGCACCAGCGCCGCGGAGACCGCCTCGCCGCTCACGGGGACGCGAAGGAGCCCGGAGCACGCGCCCGCGTCCGGGTGCTCCAGGAACACCTGGAGCATGGAGGGGACGAAGTGCGCCACGGTGACCCCCTCGCGGCGGATGACCTCCACCAGGTACGCCGGGTCGCGGTGGCCGCCGGGGCGCGCCATCACCAGGCGGGCGCCCACCATCAGCGGCCAGAAGAACTCCCAGAACGAGACGTCGAAGGAGAACGGCGTCTTCTGCAGGAGCGCCTCGTGCGGCTCCATGGCGTACCGGTCCTGCATCCACGCCAGCAGGTTCACCAGGCTCCCGTGCTCCAGCATCACCCCCTTGGGGCGCCCGGTGGACCCCGAAGTGAAGAGCACGTGGGCCAGGTTCCGCGGCCCGAGTCCCTCCCGGCCGGGATTCGTATCCGACCGGTGGGCCCACGCGGCCGCGTCCGCGAGGTCCAGCACCGGGACGGCAGACCCCGCCGACAGCGCGGCCACGGTGGCGGCCAGGGGCGGGTGCGTCAGGAGGACGGCGGGGGCGCTGTCCTCGAGCATGTTGCGGAGCCGGTCCACCGGGTAGCTGGAATCCAGCGGCACGTACGCGCCGCCAGCCTTGAGGATGCCCAGCAGCCCCACCACCATCTCCACGCTGCGCTCCACGCAGATCCCCACCCGCGCGTCGGGGGCGACGCCCAGACCTCTCAGGTGGTGCGCCAGCCGGTTCGCCCGCGCGTTCAGCTCCGCGTACGTCACCCGCTCGCCCTCGCTTACGACCGCCACCGTGCCCGGCGTGCGCTCGACCTGGGCTTCGACGAGCTCGTGGACGCACGCCTCGCGCGGGTACTCCCGCCGCGTGTCGTTGAACTCCCGCAGCACCAGCCGGCGCTCAGCCTCGGGAACCATCGGCAGACGGTCGACGCCGAGCGCGTCGTCCGCCGCCATCGCCTCCAGCACCCGGCGCAGGTAACCGAGCCAGCGCTCCACCGTCTCTTTCTCGAAGAGCGCCGTGGCGTACTCCATCCCGCCCGTGATCCGTCCGCCAGCCTCGCCGAGCGAGAGCATCAGGTCGAACTTGGCCGTCACCTGCGATGCGGCGCCCGCGGGAGCCGGCTCCAGCCCCGGCAGCGCCAGCCCCTCCCTCGGTGCGTTCTGCCAGGCGAACATCACCTGGAAGAGCGGCGTGTGCGCCAGGCTCCGCGCCGGCTGCACCAGCTCCACCACCTGCTCGAAGGGGATGTCCTGGTTCTGCTGCGCCTCCAGCGCCCGCGCCTTCACCTGCGCCAGCACCTCGGCCACCGTCGGCGCGCTGGAGAAGTCCACGCGCAGCGCGAGCGTGTTGACGAAGAAGCCGATCAGTCCCTCGATCTCCCGCCGCCCGCGGTTGGCCGAGGGGGTGCCGACCACCACGTCCTCCTGCCCGGAGAGACGCGAGAGCACCGTCGCCCACCCGGCGAGCACCGTCATGAAGAGCGTCGTCCCGTGCCGCTGGGAGAGCGCCTTCAGCCCGGCCGTCAGCGCCTCGCCGAGCACCAGGCCGGCGGTGGCTCCCGCGAAGTCCTGCCGCGCCGGCCGCGGGTGGTCGGTGGGCAGCTCCAGCAGCTCCGGCGCGCCGGAGAGCGTCCCGGTCCAGTAGTCCGCCTGCGCCTGCAGGACCTCGCCCTCCACCCACCGCCGCTGCCAGGCCGCGTAGTCGGCGTACTGCACCGGAAGCGGGGGCAGCGGATCGGGCTCGCCGCGGAGGAACGCTCCATAGAGCGCGGAGAGCTCGCGGGTGAACACCCCCGTCGACCAGGCGTCGCTGACGATGTGGTGCATCGTCAACAGCAGCACGTGGTCGTCCGCGGCCAGCCGGATGAGACGGCCGCGGATGAGCGGCCCCCGCTCCAGGTCGAAGGGCGCACCCGCCTCCCCGGCCATCAAGCGGCCGAGCTCGGCCTCCGCGTCCGCCGCCCCGCGCAGGCCGTGCTCCACCAGGTGGAAACCGATGTCCGCCGGCGCGATGCGCTGCTCCGGGGCTCCGTCCAACAGCGCGAAGGTGGTGCGCAGCGCCTCGTGGCGGGCCACGATCCCGTCCAGCGCGCGCACGAGCGCGTCGCGGTCCAGCGAGCCCCGCAGACGCAGGCGCCTGGGGACGTGGTACGTGCTTCCCAGGTTCCCCAGCTGCTCCAGGAACCACAGCCGCTGCTGGGCAAAGGACAGCGGCAGCCGGTCCCCGCGCGAGGCGGGGTCGATGGGCGGAAGCTCCGACCGCGCGGCCGTCTCCAGCCCGCGCGCAAAGTCCTGGAGGACGGGCCGGGTAAAGACCTGGCCCAGCTCCGCCTCCACCGCCAGCACCTGCCGCACGCGCGAGATCACCTGCACGGCCAGGAGGGAGTGTCCGCCCAGCTCGAAGAAGTCGTCGTGGCGGCCCACCCGCTCGATGCGCAGCACCTCGGACCAGATCTCCGCCAGCGCCTGCTCGGTGTGCCCCACGGGCGCCTCGTACGCGCGTGCGGCGTAGGCGTCGCCCTCGGGCGCGGGGAGCGCCCTGCGGTCCAGCTTGCCGCTGGGCGTCAGCGGCAGCGCGTCCAGCCGCACGTACGCCGCGGGCACCATGTGCTCCGGCAGCGTCTGACCCAGGTGCGCGCGCAGCACCTCCGCGCCCGCCGCCTCGCCGCCCACCACGTACGCCACCAGCCGCGTCTGCCCCGGCGCGTCCTGCCTTGCCAGCACCACGCACTGGTGCACGGCGGCGTGCTCCTGCAGCCGCGCCTCGATCTCGCCCAGCTCGACGCGGAAGCCGCGCACCTTGACCTGGTGGTCCATGCGGCCCAGGTACTCGATGCTGCCGTCCGGCCGCCACCGCGCCAGGTCGCCCGTGCGGTAGAGCCGCGCGCCGGGCGCCCCGCCGAACGGGTCGGCCACGAACCGGTCGGCGGTGAGGTCCGGACGGCGCCCGTAGCCGCGCGCCACCTGCACGCCGCCGATGTACAGCTCGCCCGCCACCCCCACCGGCACCGGCTCGCCGGCCGGGTCCAGCAGGTAGACGCGGGTGTTGGCCACGGGCCGGCCGATGGGGACGCGGGTCTCGGAGCCGTCCGTGGCGCACTTCCACGCCGTCACGTCCACGGCGGCCTCGGTGGGCCCGTACAGGTTGTGAAGCTCCACCCCCGGCAGCCGCTCCCCGAAGCGCGCCACCAGCTCCGGCGGCAGGGCCTCGCCGCTCGTGACCACCCGCCGCAGCGCCGTACCGCGCGCACACTCCGGGTGCTCCAGGAAGACGCCCAGGAGCGACGGGACGAAGTGGACGGTGGTGACCCGCTCGCGCCGGATGAGCTCCGACAGGTAGGCGGGATCGCGGTGCCCGTCCGGCCGGGCGATCACCAGCCGCGCGCCGGCGGCAAGGGGCCAGAACAGCTCCCACACGGAGACGTCGAAGCTGTACGGCGTCTTCTGCAGCACCACGTCGCGGGCGTCCAGGCCGTGGAACGCCGGCATCCAGGCGAGCCGGTTGACCACCCCGCGGTGCGGGACCTCCACCCCCTTGGGGCGGCCGGTGGAGCCGGAGGTGTAGATGACGTACGCCAGGTGATCCGGCGTCAGCGCGCCGCGCCCGGGGCTCGTCGCGGGCTGATGGGCCCACGCGGGTACGTCCGCGTCCAGCTCCAGCACGGGGACACCCGCGTGCTCCACCCGGTCCCGCAGGCGCGCCTGCGCCAGCACCAGGGCGGGCGCGCTGTCGGCCAGCATGTACGCCAGGCGGTCCGCCGGGTAGCCGGGGTCCAGCGGCACGTATGCGCCGCCCGCCTTGAGCACGGCCAGCAGCCCCACCATCATCTCCAGGCTGCGCTCCACGCACAGCCCCACGCGCACGTCCGGCCCCACGCCCAGCGCGCCCAGGTGGTGCGCCAGGCGGTTGGCCCGGCGGTTCAGCTCCGCGTACGTGAGGGGCTCCCCTTCGAACACCAGCGCCGTCGCGTCCGGCGTGCGCTCCACCTGCCGCTCGATCAGCTCGTGCAGGCAGGCGTCGTCCGGATACGGCGCGTCCGTGCCGTTCCACCCATCCAGCACCTGCGCGCGCTCGTCCCCGGAAAGCAGGGCCAGCCGCTCCACGCGCCGGCTCTCGTCCGCCACCATCTCCCGCAGCACCCGCCGCAGGTAGCCCGCCCAGCGCTCCACCGTCTCGCGCTCGAACAGCGACGCGGCGTACGTGATGCTCCCCGCGATGCGGCCGCCTGCCTCGCGCAGGGTGAGCGACAGGTCGAACTTGGCCTGCACGTCCAGCGACGCGCGGCCCACGCGGCCCACCTCCAGCGCGGGAAGGGCCAGGCCGCCGTCGCGCGTCATCTCCTGCCAGGCGAACATCACCTGGAACAGCGGGCTGTGCGACAGGGTGCGCGCCGGGGCGACCCGCTCCACCACCTGCTCGAAGGGGATGTCCTGGTGATGCTGGGCGCCCAGCGTCCGTTCCCTGACCCGGCCCAGCAGCTCCGCCACGGTGGGCGTGCCGGCCAGGTCCACCCGCACGGCCAGGGTGTTGACGAAGAACCCGATCAGCCCCTCGATCTCCCGCCGCCCGCGGCCGGCCGTGGGCGTGCCGATCACCACGTCCTCCTGGCCGGAAAGCCGGCCCAGCACGGCCGCCCACCCCGCCAGCAGCGTCATGAACAGGGTGGTGCCGTGCCGGCGGCCCAGCGCCTTGAGGCCGGCCGTGAGCTCCGGGTCCAGCTCCAGCACCAGCAGCGCCCCGGCGTAGTCCGTCTGCGCCGGGCGCGGGTGGTCCGTGGGCAGCGCCAGCAGCTCGGGCGCGCCACCAAGGGTGCGGGTCCAGTACTCCGCCTGCTCGCGCAGGATGCCGCCCTCCACCCAGCGCCGCTGCCACGCCGCGTAGTCCGCGTACTGCACCGGGAGCGTGGCGAGGTACGCGTCCCTGCCCTCGCGATGGGCGGCGTACAGCGCCGACAGCTCGCCGAAGAGCACGCCCATGGACCACCCGTCGCTGACGATGTGGTGCATGGTCAGCAGCAGCACGTGGTCGTCGTCCCCCAGGCGGACCAGCCTGCCGCGGATGAGGGGGCCCCGCCGCAGGTCGAAGGGCGCGCGCGCCTCCTCGGCCATCAGCCGGTCGAGCTCCGCCTCGGCGTCCGCGTGGCCGGCCAGGTCGTGCCGGGCCAGGGCGAACCCGCTCCCCTCCGCGGGGGCGATGCGCTGCTCGGGGACGCAGTCCACCTGTGCGAAGGTGGTGCGCAGGGCTTCGTGGCGCGCGACCACCTCGTCCAGCGCGCGGGCCAGCGCCGCGCGGTCCAGTGCGCCGCGCAGGCGCAGGGGCGCGTGGATGTGGTACGCGCTGCCCACGGCGCCCAGCTGCTCCAGGAACCACAGCCGCTGCTGGGCGAACGACAGCGGCACCCGCCCGTCCCGGTCGGCGGGCTCGATGGGCGGAAGCTCCGCCCGCACCGCCGTCTCCAGTTCCCGCGCGAAGTCGCTGAGGACGGGCCGGGCGAACAGTTCGCCCAGCGCGACCTCCACCCCCAGCACCTGCCGCACGCGTGAGATCACCTGCACGGCCAGGAGGGAATGGCCGCCCAGCTCGAAGAAGTCGTCCCCGCGGCCCACGCGGTCCACGCGCAGCACCTGCGCCCAGATCTCCGCCAGCGCCTGCTCCGTCGCGCCCACGGGCGCGCGGTACGCGCGGGCCGCGAACGCGTCGCCTTCCGGCGCGGGGAGCGCCCTGCGGTCGATCTTGCCGTTCGGCGTAAGGGGGAGCGCGTCCAGCCGCACGAACGCCGCGGGCACCATGTACGCCGGCAGCGCCTGGCCCAGGTGCGCGCGCAGCACGTCCGCGCCGGCCGTCTCCGCGCCCACCACGTACGCCACCAGCCGCTTCTCGCCCGGCGTGTCCTCCCGCGCCACCACCACCGCCTCGCGCACCTCCGGGTGCCCGGCCAGGCGCGCCTCGATCTCACCGAGCTCGATGCGGTAGCCGCGGATCTTGACCTGGGAGTCGTTGCGCCCCAGGAACTGCACCGTCCCGTCAGGGAGCCAGCGACCCAGGTCGCCGGTGCGGTACAGCCGCGCGCCGGCATCGCCCGAGAACGGGTCGGGGATGAAGCGCTCCTCGGTCAGCGCCGGCTGGTGGAGGTACCCCAGCGCCACCCCCGCGCCGCCGATGTACATCTCTCCCGCCACGCCCACCGGCACCGGCTGGCCCTGCGCATCCAGGATGTAGACGCGCGTGTTGCCGATCGGCCGCCCCAGCGGGATGCTGCGAGCGCCGTCCGCCACGCGGTCAATCTCGTGCGTGAGGGCGAAGGTCGTCGTCTCCGTGGGGCCGTAGCCGTTGAGCAGGTGCTCCGGCGCGCCCCGCGCCAGCACGCGCGCGATGATGTGCGGATCTAGCGCATCGCCGCCCACAATCAGGTAGCGCAGCCGCGGCAGCACGGTGGCGAGTGCATCGGCGTACTGGTTGAAGAGGCCCACCGTCATCCACAGCACGTTCACCCCGTGCCCGGTCAGCGCCTCGACGAAGCGGGCGGGCTCCAGCAGCACATCATCGGAGATGACGACGGTGCGGCCGCCGTTCAGCAGCGGCGCCCAGATCTCGAGCGTGCTCGCGTCGAACGCCGGGTTGGCGGCGAAGGCGACGCGGTCCTCCGGCCGGAAGTGCGCGTAGCCGTTGTTGATGACGAGCCGTGCGATGGCTCGGTGTGGCACCACCACGCCCTTGGGCGTACCCGTGGAGCCCGACGTGTACATCACGTACGCCGCCGCCTCGCCATCCATGGCGGTGGGCAGGTCGTGCGTCGCGGACTCCGCAAGCACGTCCACGTCCACCCGCTCCGCCGGCAGCGCGGGGAGCGCGTCACCCGCGCGGGCCAGGACGAGGCGCGCGCCGCAGTCCGCCACCATCAGCGCGATGCGCTCGGCCGGGAACGCGGGGTCGATGGGCACGTACGCCGCGCCCGCCTTGAGCACCGCCAGCTCCGCGACCACCAGGTCGGCGGAGCGGGGGATGAGGATGGCGACGAACGAGCCCGCCTCCACGTCGCGCGCGCGGAGGTGATGCGCGAGGGCGTTGGCCCGCGCGTTCAGCTCCGCGTAGGTGAGCGATGCGCCGCCATCGACGAGAGCCACTGCCTGCGGCGCGCGTGCGGCCTGCGCTGCGAAGAGCGCGTGGACGGGTACGTCGCGCGGGAACGCGGCGTCGGTGGCGTTCCAATCCACCACCACCCGCCGGCGCTCGGTTTCCGGCAGCAGCGGCAGGTGCGCTACGGCCTGGCGCTCATCGGCCACCATCGCCACGAGCACGGCGCGCAGGTACCCCAGGTAGCGCTCGATCGTCTCGCCGTCGAACAGCGACGTGGCGTACTCCACGCCGCCGAGGACGCGGCCGTCCGCCTCGTGCAGATTGAGCGACAGGTCGAACTTGGCCGTAACGCCCGCCGCGGCGCCGACGGCGTTCAACGCAAGCCCCGGCAGCTCCAGCAAGGCGCGCGGCGCATTCTGCCAGGCGAATAGCACCTGGAAGAGCGGCGAGTGCGCCAGCGAGCGCGCCGGCTGCACCACCTCCACCACCTGCTCGAAGGGGATGTCCTGGTGGTGCTGCGCCTCCAGCGCGCGCTCCTTCACCCGCGCCAGCAGTTCCGCCACGGTGGGCGCGCCCGACAGGTCCACGCGCAACGCGAGCGTGTTGACGAAGAAGCCGATCAGCCCCTCGATCTCCCGGCGCCCGCGGTTGGCGGTGGGCGTGCCGATCACCACGTCGTCCTGGCCCGAGAGCCGGCCCAGCACGGTCGCCCACCCGGCCAGGAGCGTCATGAACAGCGTCGTCCCGTGCCGCCGCGACAGCGCCTTGAGCCCCGCCGTGAGCTCCTCGTCCAGCTCCACCCGGAGCCGCGCGCCCGCGTGGTCCTGCTCCGCCGGCCGGGGGCGGTCGGTGGGCAGCTCCAGAAGCTCCGGGGCGCCCACCAGCGTCCGGGTCCAGTACTCCGCCTGCTCCCGCAGGACCTCGCCCTCCACCCACCGCCGCTGCCACGCCGCGTAGTCGGCGTACTGCACCGGTAGCGAGGCAAGGTCCGCCTCCCTCCCCTCGCGGTGGGCGGCGTACAGCGCCGACAGCTCGCGGATGAGCACCCCCATCGACCAGGCGTCGCTGACGATGTGGTGCATGGTCAGCAGCAGCACGTGGTCGTCCGCCGCCAGCCGCACCAGCCGGCCGCGGATGAGCGGTCCCCGCTGCAGATCGAAGACCGCATGCGTCTCCTGATCCACCAGCCGGCCGAGCTCGGCTTCCGCGTCCGCCCGCCGGGCCAGGTCGTGCTCCCGAAGCAGGAAGCCGATGTCCGCCGGCGCGATCCGCTGCTCCGGGACGCCGTCCACCTGCGCGAAGACCGTGCGCAGCGCCTCGTGACGGGCCACGATCGTGTCCAGCGCACGCGCCAGCGCCGCCCGGTCCAGCGCGCCCCGCAGACGCACGCCCGTGCGGATGTGGTACGCGCCGCCCAGGTCCCCCAGCTGCTCCAGGAACCACAGCCGCTGCTGCGCGAACGACAGCGGCACATGGCCCTGCCGGTCGGCGGGCTGGATCGGAGGAAGCTCCGCCCGCGCCGCCGTATCCAGCCCGCGCGCGAAGTCCCTGAGCACGGGCCGGGTGAACAGCTCGCCCAGCGCCACGTCCACCTGCAGCACCTGCCGCACGCGCGAGATCACCTGCACCGCCCGCAGCGAGTGCCCGCCCAGCTCGAAGAAGCTGTCCCGGCGGCCCACGCGCTCCACGCGCAGCACGTCGGCCCAGATCTCCGCCAGCGCCTGCTCCGTCGCGCCCACCGGCTCCTCGAACGCCCGCGCCGCGTACGCCTCCCCGTCCGGGGCGGGGAGCGCCCTGCGGTCCAGCTTGCCGTTGGGCGTGAGCGGCCACTGCTCCATCCGCACGTACGCCGACGGCACCATGTACGGCGGCAGCGCCCCGCCCAGGTGCGCGCGGAGCGCCTCGGGCTCCACCGCCTCGCCCAGCCAGTACGCTACCAGGCGCGCCTCGCCGCGCGGGTCCTCGCGCACCAGGACGACGGCCTCGCGCACGGCCGGGTGCGCGGCCAGCCGCGCCTCTACCTCGCCCGGCTCGATGCGGTAGCCGCGCACCTTGACCTGAAAGTCCATCCGGCCCAGGAACTCGATCGTTCCGTCCGCCAGCCAGCGCGCCCGGTCGCCGGTCCGATAGAGTCGCGCCCCCGGCTCACCGCCGAAGGGATCGGCCACGAACCGCTCCGCCGTCAGCCCCGGGCGGTTCTGGTATCCGTTGCCCACCGGCGTTCCGCCGATGTACAGCTCGCCCGCCACCCCCACCGGCACGGGGCTCCCGCTTCGGTCCAGGATGTAGATGCGCCCGTTCGGGATGGGGCGCCCCGCCGGCACCGGCCGCTCCAGGTAGCGCGTCAGCTCCGCGTCCAGGCGGTGGTACGTCACGATCCCGGAGCACTCCGTGGGGCCGTACAGGTTCACCAGCGCCGGCCGGGGCTCGGGGAGCTCCATCAGCTTGCGCGGCTGCACTGCCTCGCCGACGAGGACGACCGTCCGCATCCGCGCCAGCGCGCCGTCGCGGTCCGCCTCCACGAGGGACTGGAACGCCGTCGGAGTGAGGTTGACGGTGCTGATGCCGTGCGCGGCGATCTGCGCCACGATCGCGGGCGGATCGAATGGGTCGCCGGCCAGGTGCAGCTGCCCGCCCGCGAACAGGGGCGCGAACAGGTTGCGGTACGTGCCGTCGAAGCTGAACGACATCACCAGCAGGACGGCGTCGCGCTCCGTGATCCCGAGCTCGCGGCCGTACCAGTGGACCAGGTTCAGGACCTTGTGATGGACGGACGGCACGCCCTTGGGCCGCCCCGTGGAGCCCGAGGTGTAGGTCACGTACGCCGGGTGCCCCGGCGTGAGCCCGCCGCGCTCCGGGTTCGCCACCGGCTGGTCCGCCCACGCTGGGGCGGCCGCGTCCAGCTCCAGCACCGGCACGCCGGTGTTCTGGAACCGGTCCAGGACGTCCTTCTGCGCGAGCACGGCCGCCGGCGCGCTGTCGGCCAGCATGTACTCCAGCCGCTCCACCGGGTAGCCGGGGTCCAGCGGCACGAACACCCCGCCCGCCTTGAGCACGCCGAGCACGCCCACGACCATGGCCGGGCTGCGCTCCACGCACAGCCCCACGCGCACGTCCGGGCCCACGCCCAGCGCGCGGAGGTGGTGCGCCAGCCGGTTGGCGCGCGCGTTCAGCTCCGCGTAGGTCAGGCTCCCGGTCGCGGAGACCACCGCCGTCGAATCCGGCGTGCGCGCCGCCTGGGCTTCGAAGCGCTCGTGGATGCACGACTCGTCGGGATACGCCGCGTCGGTGTGGTTCCACTCCTCCAGCACCCGGGTGCGCTCGCTCTCGGGCATGAGCGCCAGCCGCTCCACCCGCCGGCTCCCGTCCGCTACCATCTCCTCCAGCACCCGCCGCAGGTAGCCCATCCAGCGCTCCACGGTCTCCCGTTCGAAGAGCGCCGTCGCATAGCTCACCCCGCCGGTGATCCGCCCCTCCCGTTCGCCCAGCGCCAGGGAAAGGTCGACCTTGGATCGCCCGGCCGAGGCCACGGGCTCCGAAATCACCTGCAGCCCCGCAAGCTCCAGGCGCTCACGCTGCGCGTTCTGCCAGGTGAACATCGCCTGGAAGAGCGGGCTGTACGCCATGCTGCGCACGGGATCGACCCGCTCGACCACCTGCTCGAAGGGGATGTCCTGGTTGCGCTGCGCCTCCAGCGCCCGCTTCTTCACCCGCCCCAGCAGCTCCGCCACCGTAGGCGCGCCGGAGAGGTCCACGCGCAGCGGCAGCGTGCCGGCGATGAAGCCGATCAACCCCTCGATCTCCCGGCGCCCGCGGTTGGCGGTGGGCGTGCCGATCACCACGTCGTCCTGGCCCGAGAGCCGGCTGAGCACGGTCGCCCACCCGGCCAGGAGCGTCATGAACAGGGTCGTCCCGTGCCGCCGCGACAGCGCCTTGAGCCCCGCCGTGAGCTCCTCGTCCAGCTCCACGCGGAGCGACGCCCCCGCATGGTCCATCTGCGCCGGCCGCGGGCGGTCGGCGGGCAGCTCCAGGAGCTCCGGGGCGCCGGCGAGCGCCTGCGTCCAGTAGTCCGCCTGCTCCCGCAGGGCGCCGCCTCCGACCAACCGCCGCTGCCAGGCCGCGTAGTCGGCGTACTGCACCGCCGGTGCGGGGAGCGGGTCCGGCTCACCGCGGCGGAACGCGCCGTAGAGCGCGCCCAGCTCGCGGTTGAGCACCCCCATCGACCAGCCGTCGCCGACCATGTGGTGCATCGTCAGCAGCAGCACGTGGTCCGCTTCGGCCAGGTGGATCAGCCGCCCGCGGATGAGCGGTCCCTCCTCCAGGTCGAAGGGCGCGCGCGCCTCCCCGGCCATCAGCCGGTCGAGCTCGGCTTCCGCGTCCGTCCGCCCGCGCAGGTCGTGCTGGAGGAGGTGGAAGCGGCTCGCCTCCGCCGGCGCGATCCGCTGCTCGGGGATGCCGTCCACCTGCGCGAAGGTGGTGCGCAGCGCCTCGTGGCGGGCCACAATCCCGTCCAGCGCGCGCACCAGCGCGTCGCGGTGCAGCTCGCCCCGCAGCCGCAGGCGCACGGGCATGTGGTACGTGGCGCCGAGGTCGCCAAGCTGCTCCACGAACCACAGCCCCTGCTGGGCGAACGACAGCGGCAGCCGCTCGTCCCGGGGAGCCCGCTCGATGGGCGGAAGCTCCGACCGGTCCCCCACCAGGTCGCGGGCCCGCGCCATCTTCAGGAGCTCCCCGCGCTGGGCCAGCGTCAGCTCGGTGAGTGTCGCGACGGAGTTCATGACTCGGGGATGCCGGTGAATCGGGTGTGTGGAACGCGCACGGATCCCCTCGCCCCCGGCGAAGCGGCCGGACGAGGGAAGACGTCGATGCCGCGGGTGGATTCCGCGCGGCGAGGGCGGCCGGGCGCGCCGGCGAGCCGGCCGCTCGCCCGCACCGTCGGCGAACCGCCCGGCCCGATGCGGAGCGCGTGGGGAACGTGGGAGGTCATGCGACGGCGGACTCGCGGAGGAGCGCGAGCAGCTGCGCCATCTCGTCCGGGTCCACCCGGGCGAGCTGGGCGTCCGTCACTGCCTGGGCGAAGTCCTTGAGCACCGGCCGGGTGAACAGCTCCCCCAGGTCGATCTCCATCTCCAGCAGCGCGATCACCTGCACCGCCAGGAGCGAGTGTCCGCCCAGCTCGAAGAAGTCGTCCCCGCGACTCACGCGCTCCACGCCCAGCACCTCGCTCCAGATCCGGGCGAGCAGCTCCTCGGTCTCGCCCACCGGTGCCTCGTAGGCGCCCCGGGCGTAGGCGTCGCCCTCGGGCGAGGGGAGCGCCTTGCGATCCAGCTTGCCGTTGGGGGTCCGTGGCAGCTCGTCCAGGCGCAGGTACGCCGCCGGTACCATGTACTCCGGCAGCGTCTCGCCCAGGTACGCCCGGAGCACGTCCGCTCCGACCGTGTCGTCGCCCACCACGTACGCCACCAGCCGCTTCTCGCCCGGCTCATCTTCCCGCGCCAGGACGACGGCCTCGCGCACGGCCGGATGCTCCGCCAGCCGCGCCTCGATCTCTCCCAGCTCGATGCGGTAGCCGCGCACCTTCACCTGGTGATCCACCCGGCCGATGAAGTCGAGCCTCCCGTCCGTGAGCCAGCGCACCCTGTCACCCGTGCGGTACAGGCGCGCTCCGGGCTCGCCGCCGAACGGATCCGGGACGAAGCGCTCGGCCGTGAGCCCCGGCCGGCCCAGGTAGCCGCGCGCCACCCCGGCCCCGCCCACGTACAGCTCGCCGGGCACGCCCACCGGCAGCGGCTCCAGCCCGGCGTCCAGGACGTGGGCGCGCACGTTGGCGATGGGCGCGCCGATGTCCGGCTTGCGCGCCGGGTCCGCACACTCCGCCGCCGTGCTCCAGATGGTCGCTTCCGTGGGGCCGTACAGGTTCCACAGCCGGTGCCGCGCGCCCCAACGGCCCACCAGCTCGGCCGGCAGCGCCTCGCCGGCCGTCGTGATGGTGCGCAGCGCGGGGAGCTCCTCCACGGGGAGCACCGCCAGCGCGGAGGGCGGAAGGGTGACGGTCGTCACCGCGTGGCGGCGCAGGAGCGCCAGCAGCCCCGGCCCAGGGAGCAGCTCCTCGCGCGGCGCCACGCAGAGGGCGGCGCCCGACGCCAGCGCCATCACCAGCTCGAAGGCGGCCGCATCGAAGCTGAGCGAGGCGAACTGCAGCACCCGGTCGTCCGGACCCACGCCGAACGTGCGCTGCTGCGCGGCGGCGACGTTGCACAGCCCCCGGTGCGGCACCAGCACGCCCTTGGGGCGGCCGGTGGAGCCGGAGGTGTAGATCACGTACGCCGGGTGCTCCGGCGTCAGCCCGCCGCGCGCCGGGTTCGTTTCCCGCTGCGACGCCCACGCCGGCGCGGCCGCGTCCAGCTCCAGCACCGGCACGCCGCCGCCGAGCCCGTCGAGCACCCTGGCCAGGACTTGCGCCACCGCGCTCTGCGTCAGCACGACGGCCGGGGCGCTGTCGGCC
>DATAAG010000752.1:0-7108 GCA_036260235.1 Longimicrobium sp. | reverse complement strand
GTGCATCCCCACCTGTACCTCTTCCTGGAGGTGCCCGACGGCGAGGTGGACGTGAACGTGCACCCCGCCAGCGCCTCGCGCACCCCCTCCTCGATCACCCGCTCCACGCCGATGCGGTCACGGAAGCGCACCTCGGCCTTGGCGGGGTGCACGTTCACGTCCACCTCGCCGTCGGGCACCTCCAGGAAGAGGTACAGGTGGGGATGCACGCCGGGCGGGATGGTCGTCCGGTAGGCGCGGTCCGCCGCGCGCACCAGGTTGCGGTCGCTGAAGGCGCGGCCGTTGACGAACAGGTAGGTGCGCCGGCCGCCGGGACGCGCCGCGTTGGGGCGCTGGATGAGGCCGGAGACCGCCAGCGTCCCCAGCCGGTGCGCCATCGGCAGCAGCTCCTCCGCCGCCTCGTTCCCCCAGAGCGCAGCGATCCGTTCCCCCACGCCGGAGGCGGCGGGGAGCGCCAGCACGTCGCGCGCGCCGGAATCCAGAGTGAAGGCGATCCCCGGCATGGCCAGCGCCTGCGTGGTCACCACCTCGCCGATGGCGCGGTTCTCCGCGGCGGTGGTGCGCAGGAACTTGGCGCGGGCGGGGACGTTGAAGAAGAGGCTGCGAACGGAGACGGTGGTCCCGGTGCGGCGCGCGCACTCCTCCACCGCCGCCATCTGGCCGCCGGTGACCACCACCCGGGTGCCGTGGCCGTCGCGCTCCGCCGTCTCCAGCACCATCCGCGAGACGGAGGCGATGGAGGGGAGCGCCTCGCCCCGGAAGCCCAGGGTGCGGATGGCGGCCAGGTCCTGCTCCGTGCGGATCTTGCTCGTCGCGTGGCGGTCCATGGCGAGGAGCGCGTCCTCGCGCCCCATCCCGTGCCCGTCGTCGGCCACGCGGATCTCCGTCTTGCCGCCGTTGCGCACCACGATGTCGATGCGGGTGGCGCCCGCGTCCAGCGCGTTCTCCACCAGCTCCTTGACCACCGACGCCGGCCGCTCCACCACCTCGCCGGCGGCGATCTGGTTGGCCAGCTTTTCGGGAAGGACGTGGATGCGGCGCGGCATGATCTCCGTCGTACGGCTTCGGGTGAGCTTCGGTGTGGAAGCTACTCCTCCGAGCGCCGGGAATCAACGGTTGACAGGCCCTCGCCGGGGGGCTCCCGGTGCCGCGTCTCCCGCTCTCCAGCGCGGACGGCGAAAAGCGGTTTCACGGAGATGGCGCGGAGGCAAAAAGAGAGGACGCAGAGCAGCGCCGGCGGCTCCTGCGTCTTTCTTCATGGCTGCCTCCCGTGCTGGAGGGTGGGCATGCAGCCGCCCGCCTCCCTGCCGTGGTCGGCACGCGGACGGTGCTGCCTCGACAACATATGTCTGCTAAGGTAATGCGCAGAGGATCGGGAGGCCAGCGTGAGCGCGCGGACGGCCGTGTGCGGGGCCGCGCCCCCTCCTGGTTCGCGAGACTCGCCCACCACCTCCAAGAACCTCCTGGGGAGGTCGGGTGAGACCGACGGATCGGAAGGCTTCCACAGGCATCTCACTGCGCCCACGGGGGCCCCTCCCCCCGGCCCCCTCCCCGCTCGTTCCTCGCGGAGAGGGGGAGAACTGCAACTGCGAACGATCCACCGCACCGGGAGCTTGGGGGTGTACCCCCCCTCTCCCGCGCAGTTTGCGGGAGAGGGTGCGGCGCCAGGCCGCGGGTGAGGGCCCCTACGCGAGCGGGTGAGGGTCCAGCCCGTAGAACCGCCGCGCGTTCTCCGTCGTGCGCGCGGCGAACTCCCCCGGGTCCTCGCCGCGGAGCTCGGCGCAGCGGGCGGCGACGTGGACCACGAAGGCGGGCTCGTTGGTCTTGCCGCGGTGCGGCACGGGGGCCAGGTAGGGCGTGTCCGTCTCCACCAGGATGCGGTCCGCGGGGATCATCCGCACGAAGTCCGCGCCTTCGTACTTCCTGAAGGTCACCATCCCGGAGAACGAGGCGTACCACCCCATGGCCAGCGCGTCCTCCAGCAGCGCGCGGCCGCTGGAGAAGGAGTGCAGCACGCCCATCGTTCCCTCGCCCGCCTCGCGGAGGAGGGCGCGCAGGTCCTCGTCGGCCTCGCGCGCGTGGACGATGACCGGCTTTCCCGTCTCGCGGGCGATCTGCAGGTGCCGCGCGAACGATTCGCGCTGCACGTCGCGCGGCGAGAAGTCGTAGTGATAGTCCAGCCCCGTCTCGCCCACCGCGACGACGCGCGGGTGCGCCGGCCGCTCGCGGATGCGCGCGAACGCCTCTTCCGACGCCGAGGTGGCGGTGTGGGGATGGATTCCGCAGGTGGCGTAGACGCCGGGAAAGCGCTCCGCCAGCGCCAGGTCCGCGTCCCAGTCGTCCGGCCCCGTCGCGATGCTGACGATGGTCGCCACCCCCGCCTGCGCCGCCCGCGCCACCACGGCATCGGCCACCGGCAGGATGCGCTCATCGGCGAGGTGCGCATGGGCGTCGGTGAACTGCATAGTGCGTGAGTGCGTGAGTGCGTGAGTGCGTGAGGTGCGTGAGGTGCGTGAGTAAGTGCCTCGTGAAGAGATGCGTCGGTGCGTCATGCACGCTTCGCCCCGGCGGTCGAGCCGACCTCACCGATGAGCGAAGAAGATTCACCGCTGGAGAGTGCGATGTCCGCCTGCGGGGACCGTTTGTGCCGCACCCCGCGTGACGTGCACGGCGCCGGCCCAACGCAGTTGAAGCCCCGCGCAGTTTGCGGGGCTTTCCGCTGTTGTAACCGCGGCTTTAGCCGCCCGGGGCGGAAGGTGCGGCATCACCGCTCCGGTCGGCGGAATGTATCGATTTCCCCCCACGCCACCAGAAGCGAACCGCCGCGATCCGGAGACCGCGGCGGTTCGTCGTCCATCTACGGAGTGCCGTTACTCACGCACTCACGCACTCACGCACTCTCAGACCGTCGTCCGCGCCGCGCGCTGGCGGTTGCTGTGCGACGGGGCCGCCTGCTGCGGCTTGGCCGTCCGGTGCGGCCAGCGCTTCTCGATCAGGTACAGCGCCGGCGACGCCACGAAGATGGACGAGAAGGTACCGATGGCGATGCCCAGGATGAGCACCAGCGCGAAGTCGCGGATCACCGGGCCGCCGAACAGCAGCAGCGACACCAGCGTGGCCAGCGTGCCGGATGCGGTGAGCACCGTGCGCGGCAGCGTCTCGTTGATCGCCCGGTTCAGGATCTCGATGAACGTCTTGCCGTGCCGCGGCTTCGCCAGGTTCTCGCGGATGCGGTCGAACACCACGATGGTGTCGTTCAGCGAGTAGCCCACGATGGTCAGGAACGCCGCCACCGTGCCCAGCGAGATCTCGCTCCCCATGATGGCCAGCAGCCCCAGGGTGATGAAGATGTCGTGCATCGTGGCCGCGATGGCCGCCAGGCCGAAGCGCCACTCGAAGCGCACCCACAGGTACACCATCGTCACCAGGAACGAGAGCAGGATGGCGATGAGCGCCTTGAACTGCAACTCGTCGCCCACCTTGGGGCCCACCGCCTCGGTGCGGACGATGCTGTAGCTGGTGGGCGGAAAGCGCGAGGCCAGCGACTGCTGCACCACCAGCTCCGGTGTCTGCCCCAGCGAGCCGCTGAACGTCTCCATGCGGATCACGAACTCGTCGGCCGCGCCGAAGTTGGTGATCTCCCACCCCTGGCGCCCGGCCGCCTCGGCCGCCGCGCGCAGCTCGTCGGCCTGCACCGGCTGGTTGAAGTCCAGCTGCACCAGCGTGCCGCCGCGGAAGTCCACGCCGTAGTTGAGCCACGAGCCGTAGCGGCCCACGTTCATCACCATCGCCGCGATCCCCGCCACCAGCAGGACCGCCGTGATGATGTAGGCGCGGGTGCGCCACTGCATGAAGGGATAGTCGGCGTGTTGAAAGATACGCATCTCGGTTACTCCTCCGGCCGCGTCAGATGGACAGGCCCTGCGCGGCCGGCGAGCGGCGCTCCAGGTACAGGGTGAACAGCGTACGGGTGACGAAGATCGCCGTGAACATCGAGATCACGATGCCGATGCCCAGCGTGATGGCGAAGCCCTGGATGGGGCCCGTGCCCGCGTAGTACAGGATGGCCGCCGTGAGCAGCGTGGTGATGTTGCTGTCCACGATGGCGCTCAGCGCCTGCTTGAAGCCCTCGCTCACCGCCGGGCGCACCGCGCGCCCCGCCTCCAGCTCCTCGCGGATGCGCTCGAAGATGAGCACGTTGGCGTCCACCGACATGCCGATGGAAAGCACGAGGCCCGCGATGCCCGGGAAGGTGAGCACGGCGTCCATGGCCGCCAGCGCGCCCAGCGTGTACAGCGAGTACAGCGTCAGCGCGATGACCGCCAGCACCCCCGCCAGGCGGTAGTACGAGATCATGATCAGCACCACCGCGGCCAGGCCGATGAGGCCCGCGACGAAGCCCTTGTTCACCGAGTCCTGGCCCAGCGACGGGCCCACCGTGCGCTCCTCCACCACCCGCAGCGGCGCCGGCAGGGCGCCCGCGCGCAGCACCAGCGCCAGGTCCGCCGCCTCCTCCAGCGTGGCCTGCCCCAGCTCGATCTGCCCGTTGCGGCTGATCTGCCCGCGGATGACCGGCGCCGTGTAGACCTGCTCGTCCAGCACGATCGCCATCTGCTTGCCGATGTTGCGCCCCGTCTCGCGCCCGAAGGTGCGGCCGCCACGGCGGTTGAGCTCGAAGTTCACCACCGGCCGGTTGAACTGCGGGTCCGTGGCCGCCACCGCGCTCTCCAGGTACTCGCCGGTGATCAGCGGCTGCTGGTCCACCAGCCAGAGCGAGCGGAAGCCGGGGTTCTCCTCCGCCTCCGGCACCCCCCACAGCAGCTCCGTGCCCCGCGGCAGCGCCTGCTGCACCGCCGGCAGGCGAAGGTAGCGCGCGATGGCGGCGGTGTCCCTGACCGAGACCAGGAACTGCCCCTCCGGCCCCACGCTGGCCAGCTTGCTCTCGAACGGCTTGCCCACCGAGGCGGAGTCCTGCTTCTGCCCCTGCTGCTGGAACACGCCGCCCGCGGGGGCGGCCGCGGCCGTGCCGCGCGCCTCTCTGGGGTAGGCGGCCACGATGGCGCGCTCGATGCGCGGCAGCGCGTCCTGCAGCGCCTCCGGCCGCACGATCTGGAACTCCAGGAACGCCGCCTTCTGGATGACGTTCTTGGCGCTGGCGGTGTTCCTGAGCCCCGCCAGCTGCACGATGATGCGGTCGTCGCCGGACTTCTGCACGATCGGCTCGGACAGCCCCATCCCCTCCACGCGAATGCGCACCACCTTGAGCGCGCGGTCGATGGCGTCGGCGCGCTGCTCGGGGGTGAGCCGGGCACGGCTCTCGTCCACCTCCAGCGCCAGGTAGGTGCCGCCCTTGAGGTCCAGCCCCAGGGTGACGATGTCGCCCTGCGCCTGCTTCTGGTAGAACAGGGCGGCGATGCAGAGCGCGGCCAGCCCCAGGATCAAGGCTACGCGAACCTTCAGCTTCTGAAACATCGGAGGATGAGGCTCCCCGAGGTGGGAGGTGGGAGAAAACGTTCCGGCCCTGACGAGGACGGCGACGGAATGATCGGGATAACCTCAAAAGCTAGCCGCGCTTACACCTTCCTGTCAACGGGTCGGACCCCCGCGCGCCGGTGCGGCGGGCGGGGGTCCGTTACGGGGCAAGCGTTTGGGAAGCGGAGACTTAGGAACGACGGACGGGCTCGCGGCGGCGCGGCGGTTACCCCCCGGAGGCCCGCTCTCGGCCGGCGGCGGTGACCAGCCGCATGTCGCAGCGGTCCAGCCCGGGCGCGAACCCGTCCGGCACCACCCGCTCGGTGACGAAGCCGCGCCGCTCGTAGAAGCCGCGCGTGTGCTGGCTGGTGTTCAGCGCCACGGCGTCCACCCGCGGGTCGGCGCGAATGCCGTCCAGGCGGGCGTCCAGCAGCAGCCGTCCCAGCCCCGTCCCGTGGCGGCCGCGCGCCACCATCCCCCAGCACAGGTCGGCGGTGCGCGTCTCGGGCGCGATGGCGTAGCCGCCGCACCCCACGATCGCGCCGGCCCCGTCCTCCACCACCAGGTACGGCCCCGGCAGGCCGTCCAGGAAGGCGGCGAACGCCTCCCGCTCCGCGGCGACGAAGTACGCGGGGACGTTGCTGTCGAACACCGCCAGGCAGGCGTCCCGGTCCGCGCGGGTGTACTCGCGCACGCGCATCGCCGGTCAGCTCCGCCGGGGCCGCCGCCGGCTCACGCCCGCCGGCCGGTGTTGATGACGTTCACGCCGCGGAAGCGCGCGGGCGGGCACCCGTGCGACACCGCGTTGGCCTGCGAGGGCTGCCCCTTGCCGTCGTTGAACGACCCGCCCACGAAGTAGGTGGAGCGCCCGCCGATCAGGTCCATGCTGTTCCAGAACTCTGGCGTCCTCATCTGGTACGCCACGTCCTTCAGCATCCCCGTGATGCGGCCGTTCCGGATCTCGTGGAACACCTGGCCGCCGAACTGGGCGTTGTAGCGCTGCTGGTCGATGGAGTAGCTGCCGCGCCCCTCGATCAGGATGCCGTTCTCCACCCCCCCGATCAGCTCCTCCAGCGTCACGTCGCGCTCGGGGTGCGGCATCAGGTTCACGTTGGGCATGCGCTGGAACTGCACGTCCGCCCACCGCTGCGCGTAGCTGTTGCCGTGGCTGCGCACCGGCTTTCCCTGCTGGCGGTACCAGTCGGCCAGCCAGGGCGCCTGCTCGCGGGTGGTCTGCAGGTCGTTCAGGATGCCGTTCTTGACGATCAGGTACTCGTCCGGCCGCACCCCCTCGTCGTCCCACCCCACCGTGGCCAGCGAGCCGGGGGCGCTGCGCTCCGCCTGGACGTTCATGATGTCCCGGCCGTAGCGGAACTTGCCCAGGAAGTCCTCGATGGGGTAGATGAACGAGGTGCCCGCGTAGTTCGCCTCGTACCCCATGATGCGGTCCAGCTCCGTGGGGTGGGCGATGGACTCGTGGATGGTGAGCCACAGGTGGCTGGGCAGCAGGATCAGGTCGTAGCGGCCCGGCTGCACCGAGCGGGCGGTGAGCTTGGCCACCGCCTCCTCCGCCCAGCGGGGCGCGTTCTCCACCAGCTGCGCCCGGCGCACGTGCTCGTACCCCTCGCCGCGCGGC
>DATAAG010000751.1:0-3097 GCA_036260235.1 Longimicrobium sp. | reverse complement strand
CATCACCCACGGGAGCTTCGCGAGCCACGTCACTGCCAACGCCCGGGTGGTGTGGCCGGCTCCCGCGGGCTGCACGCCCGCGGAGGCCGCCACGCTGCCCATCACCTTCCTGACCGCGTACTACGGCCTGCACCACCTGGCGGGGATCCGGCCGGGCGACCGGGTGCTGATCCACGCGGCGGCCGGGGGGGTGGGGCTCGCGGCGGTGCAGCTCGCGCAGCGGGCGGGCGCGGAGGTCTTCGCCACCGCGAGTCCCGGGAAGTGGGAGGCGCTGCGCGCCCTCGGCGTGCGGCACGTGATGAACTCCCGCACGCTCGACTTCGCCGACGAGGTCCTGCGCCTCACCGATGGGTGTGGCGTGGATGTGGCGCTGAACTCCCTCACCGGTGACTTCATCCCGCGCACGCTCGACACCCTCGCCCGCGACGGGCGCTTCCTGGAGATCGGCAAGCGCAACATCTGGAGCCCGGAAGAGGTGGCGGCCGTCCGCCCCGACGTGGCCTACCACGTCTACGACCTGGCGCGGCTGCTGGCCGAGCAGCCGGAGGCGCTGGGCGGTATGCTCACCGGCATCCTGCAGGCGGTGGAGCGGGGCGAGCTCCGTCCCCTGCCGCGGACCGAGTTCCCGATCACGGCCGCGCCCGACGCCTTCCGCTACATGGCGCAGGCGAAGCACGTGGGCAAGGTGGTCGTCACGCACCCCGTGGACGAGGAGGCGGCGCCGTCGGTCCGCGGCGACCGGAGCTACCTGGTCACCGGCGGCCTGGGCGCGCTCGGGCTGGCGGTGGCGGAGCGGCTGGCGGAGCGCGGGGCGGGGGGGCTCGTGCTGGTCTCGCGCTCCGCGCCGGGCGAGGAGGCTGCGCAGCGCATCGCGGAGATGGAGCGGCGGGGGACCCGTGTGGTGACGGCGCGAGCGGATGTCGCCGAGCCGGCGCAGGCCGCCGCTCTCTTCGCCGACCTGCCGCGCGACCTGCCGGCCCTGGGGGGGGTGGTGCACCTGGCGGGCGTGCTGGACGACGCGCTCCTGCACGAGCAGGCGTGGCCGCGCTTCGAGCGCGTGCTGCGCCCCAAGGCGGACGGCGCGTGGAACCTGCACGCGCTCACCCGGGACACGCCCCTCGACTTCTTCGTCCTCTTCTCGTCGCTCGCCTCCGTGCTGGGCTCCCCGGGGCAGGCCAATTACGCGGCGGCCAACGCCTTCCTGGACACCTTCGCCGGCTATCGCCGCGCGCGTGGGCTCCCGGCGCTCAGCGTGGGATGGGGGCCGTGGGCGGGTGACGGGATGGCGAGCGTCCTCTCCGGCCGTCGTGGCGCGCAGGGCATCCGTCTGCTGGCGGTCGAGCAGGCACTGGACACGCTGGAGTGGCTGCTGGGCGGCGACCGTGCGCACGCCCTGGTCGCCGCAGCCGACTGGGCGGAGTTCGCCAGGCAGCTTCCGGCCGACGCCCTCCCCGCGCCGCTCGCCGGGCTGGGCGTGGAGGCCGCTCCCCGGCCCGCCGACGCCGAGCCGGAGCTGCTGGCGGAGCTGCGCCGCACCCATCCGCGCAGGCGGCACGCGCTCCTGGCCGCCCACGTGGCGAAGCAGGTGCGGGCGGTGCTCGGGCTGGACGCCTCGCACGCGCTGGATCCGCAGCAGGGACTCTCCTCCCTGGGGATGGACTCGCTGATGGCGGTGGAGCTGCGCTCCCGGCTGCAGTCCAGCACCGGCCAGTCGCTCCCCGCGACCATGGCCTTCGAGCACCCGACCATCGACGCCATCGCCGGATATCTCGCCTCCGAGCTGATGATGCAGGAGGACACCCCCGGTGGAGAGGAGGAGCCGGCGCCCGCGCCGCTGGTGGTGGTCGCGAGCACCCCGCCCCCACCGGCCGACGGCCCGGAGGAGCTGGACGACCTGTCGGAGGAGGAGATGGCGCGGCTGCTCAGCTCCCGTCTCCAGACCATCGAGCGGAGCGCGACGTGAGCCTCGACACCCGCAAGGACCTGCTCAAGCAGGCGTACGTCGCGCTGGGCGAGATGCGCTCGCAGCTGGACGAGATGGAGCGCGCCCGGCGCGCGCCCGTCGCAATCGTGGGGCTGGCCTGCCGCTTCCCCGGCGGCGGTCACGACCCGGACGCCTTCTGGCGGCTGCTCAGCGAGGGCGGCGACGCGATCTCGGAGGTGCCCGGCGACCGCTGGTCGCTGGAGGCCTTCTACGATCCCGACCCCGACGCTCCGGGGAAGATGTACACCCGCTGGGGCGCCTTCCTCCCCGGGGTGGACCGCTTCGACGCGGCGCACTTCCGCATCTCCCGCCGCGAGGCCACCTCGCTGGACCCGCAGCAGCGACTGCTGCTGGAGGTGAGCTGGGAGGCGCTGGAGAGCGCCGGCTACGCTCCCACGGGGCTGGTGGGGTCGCGTACCGGCGTCTTCGTCGGCGTGAGCACCGCCGACTACTCCCAGTACACGCAGCTCATCTGCCAGGCGGCGGATCAGTCGTTCGTGGACGCCTACACCGGCACGGGGAGCGCCTTCAGCGTGGCGGCGGGCCGGCTCTCGCACTTCTACGGCTTCCAGGGACCGTCGCTGGCGCTGGACACGGCGTGCTCCTCCTCCCTGGTGGCGGTCGACCTCGCCTGCCAGGGGCTGCGCGCCGGACGCTGCGACCTGGCGCTGGCGGGCGGGGTCAACGTGCTGCTCTCGCCCGGCGGCTACATCTACTTCAGCAAGGTCCGCGCGATGTCGGCGGACGGGCGGTGCAAGACGTTCGACGCGTCCGCCGACGGGTACGTGCGCGGCGAGGGGTGCGGCGTCGTGGTCCTCAAGCGCCTGGATGAGGCCCTGCGCGACGGAGACCGCGTCCTGGCCGTCATCCGCGGCTCCGCCGTCAACCACGACGGGCGCAGCAGCGGCCTCACGGTGCCCAACGCCGCCGCGCAGCGGGCGGTGCTGGCGGCGGCGCTGGAGGATGCCGGCGTGCGGCCGGAGGAGGTGGACTACCTGGAGGCGCACGGGACGGGCACCGCCCTGGGCGATCCCATCGAGATGCGCGCCCTGGGCCGCGTCTACGGCCCCGGGCGCTCCCCCGAGCACCCGCTCCTGGTCGGCTCCGTCAAGA
>DATAAG010000750.1:0-12404 GCA_036260235.1 Longimicrobium sp. | reverse complement strand
GGCGAGTCTTGCGAGCCCGGAGGGGGCGTCCGCGCGGGCCGTCCAGATGAAGCACACTCCGTCTTCCACGCAGATCTCCATCATCCCTCCCGCTCCCAGACCAGCGCCACGCGAAACGGCTCGTGGCGGTGCACCCGCGCGCCCGGCAGCCCCGCCGCGCGCGCCAGCTCGTCCAGCTCCGCCGGGGTGAAGGCGCGGCGGACGGAGAGCGGCCCGTCGTGCGCCGTCACCGGGTGCGTGCGCCAGACCGTCGCCGCCAGCAGCCGCGCGCCCGCCAGCGCCGGCCGCGAGCGCCGCAGGTCGTTCACGATCCCGCCGATGCGCGCCACGCGCCGCATCTCCCCCAGCACCCGCAGCAGCTCCTCCCGCGCGTCGAAGTGGTGGAGCGCCGTGGAGATGAGCGCCACGTCGAACGCATCGTCCCCGTACGGCAGGCGGAGCGCGTCCGCCGCCTCCACCCGCACGGCCGCCTCCCCCGCCGCGTGCCGCCGCGCGAGCTCCAGCGTGGTCGGATGGTTGTCCGTGGCCACGATGTCCATCCCGATCCCCCGCGCCCGCGCCCACGCGGCGATGCGCAGCGGGATGTCCGCCGAGCCGGTCGCCACGTCCAGCACGCGGTAGCGGGCCCGCGGATGCCGTGCCACCAGCCGGCCGAGGTGCGAAAGGACGACGCGGTACCCGCCCAGCCAGCGGTTCACCCCGCGCAGGTCCGCCAGGGAAAGCCCCAGCTGCACCGGGTCCTGCCCCGGCTCGTCCATCCGCTCGGCGCCGGCGGCGCGGGGGAGCGAGGTCATTCCGGGGACAGGTCGTCGCTGCGCGGCTCCACGTGGACCACCACGCGGCGGGCGCCCAGCCGGCGGCGCACCTCGTCCTCCACCAGGTCCGCGATCTCGTGCGCCTGGTTGATGTCCAGCCCGCTGCGCACCGCGATGGTCAGCTCCGCGAAGCGCGCCCCGTGCCGCCCGCGGGAGCGCACGTCGTACGCCGCCTGCACGCCGTCCATCGCCTCGGCCATGCGGCGGATGTCCGTCGCCTCCACCGCCGCCTCGTCCACCAGCACCGGCACCGTCTCGCGCAGAATCTCGATCCCGGTGCGGATGATGAGCACCGCCACCACCAGCGCCGTCCACGCGTCCCCCGTCCGCCACCCCAGCCGCGTCAGCAGCAGGCCGACCAGCACGGCGAGGGTGACGAAGACGTCCGCGCGCAGGTGCGCCGCGTCCGCCAGCAGCAGCTCGCTCTCCAGCGCCCGCCCGCGCCGCCGCTCGTACGCGGACGCCACGATGCCGATCAGCAGCGACACGCCCATCACCCCCACGCCCAGCCCCGTGTCCACCGCCCCGCCGCCGTCCCCCGCGATCCGGCCGACCGCCGTCCGCACCAGCTCGTAGACGGTGATGGAGAGGAAGGCGACCATCGCCAGCGCGCCCAGCGCCTCGAACTTCTCGTGGCCGTAGGGATGCCGCTCGTCCGGCTCCTGCCCGGCGACGCGCGCCAGCGTCATGGCCACCACCGTGGTCAGCACGTCCAGCCCGGAGTCGAACGCGCCGCCCAGCACCGCCAGCGAGCCGGAAGCGATGCCCGCCGCCGTCTTGGCCGTCACCAGCACCAGGCTGACGGCGAGCATCAGCCGCAGGACGCGCTGCACCTCGCGCGCGCGGGCCTCCAGCGCGCCGGCCTGGCTCACGTCAGCGCCTCGCGCAGGCGGCGGGCGGCGTCCTCCACCGCCGGCTCCAGCGCGGCGGGATCCAGCGTGGCCAGGCGGCCGTCGCGGTACAGGATGCGCCCCTGCACCGCCGTCATCACCACGTCGCACCCGCGCGCGGCGTGAAAGACCGCGGCCACGGGATCGTGCACCGGCCGCACGTGCGGCGCGGCCAGGGAAACGGCGCAGAGGTCCGCCTCCTTCCCCGGCTCCAGCGTCCCGGCCTGGTCCTCCAGCCCCAGCGCCCGCGCGCCGTCGATCGTACACAGGCGCAGGAGCTCCGCCGGCCCCAGTACGTCGCAGCGGGCCAGCCGCGCGCGGTGCATGATGGAGGCGACGCGCGCCTCCTCCAGCAGGTCCAGCCGGTTGTTGCTCCCCACGGAGTCCGTCCCCAGCCCCACGCGCACGTTGGCGGAGACCATCTCCGGGTACGGCGCCAGGCCGTGCCCCAGCCGCGCGTTCGCCACCGGGCAGTGGGCCACGGTCGAGCCGGTGTCGCCCACGCGGCGGATGTCGTCCGCGTCCAGCAGCACGCAGTGGATGAGGAGCGGCCGCGCCCGCAGCACCCCCAGCCGGTCCAGCATCTCCACCGTCGTCCGTCCCCGCGGCGGCGTCTCGATCCCGCGCGCCCGCAGCCCCGGGGCGAAGTCGCCCTCCCCCGCCTGCACCAGCTGGTGCTCGATGGCGGACTCCGCCGCGTGCACCGCCATCGGCAGCCGCTCGGCCACGGCGTACTCCGCCGCCGCGGTGAAGAGCGCGTCCGACACCGTGTACGGCGCGTGGGGGCTCACGCCGATCTTCACCCGGTCGCACTCGAAGGCGCGCAGGCATTCGACGTTCGCCCGCAGCCCCGCCATCGCCTCGTCGCGCTGCGCGGGGTCGGGGCCGAACACCTCCTGGTAAACCACCCCGCGCAGCCCCGCCTCGCACAGCGCCCCCGCCGCCGCCCCGGACGATTCCGTCGCCGCGATGGTGGTGATGCCGGAGCGCAGCGCCTCCACCATGGTCCATCGCGCGGCGGCGTGGAAGTCCGCGTCCGTCAGGACGGCGCGCTTGGCGCCCACCAGCCGCAGGATCCAGTCGCGGAAGCAGAGATCCTCCAGCGCGCCGCGGAACATGGCCAGCTCCGGGTGCGCGTGCACGTTGACGAGCCCGGGAAGGAGCGCGGCCTCGCCGAGGTCGTCGACGACGCACCCCTCCGGCGGCTCGATGGCGGTCGCCGGCCCCACCGCCGCGATGCGCCCGTCCGTCCCCACCAGGACGGCGCCGTTGCGGATGGGCTCGGCGCAGACGGGGAGGACCCAGGCGGCGCGGTAGAGGGTGAGGGGCAGTTCCGGCATGTATCCGTCCGATCCGTCTTTGCGATTCGCGATTCGATGATGGCTGTACGGGTGCCGTGCCGGCGTGCAGACGGCGGGCGCGGGTGGTCACAATAGCAGGCGCCGGGCCGCGCGGCGAACGGGTTCCGTCGATTGATCCCGGGGCGAGCCGGCAGGCTGCGAGCAGGGGAGGGTCCTCCCCCACGGTCCGCTGCGCGGGGGGCCCTCTCCCCCGCCCGGCCTTTCGCTCGTTCCTCGCGACGGCGGGCGACCCCTCCCCCAACCCCCGGGGGAGGGGTGGTTGACGCAGCCTCGTACCGCTCCGGCTGACCCGGGGAGGGGGGCCCCCGCGGACGCAGTGAGATGTCGGTCGCAGCGCCTGGATCGAGCGTTCTCATCAACCTCCCCCAGGGGTTTTTGGGGGAGGTGGGCGAGTGGTGCTCGCCCGGAGGGGGCGCTGCTCCTCGCGCGGAAGCCTGCCGAAGCGCGATGCTGTTCTCCCCTCTCCGCACGCAGTTTGTGCGGGGAGGGGCCGGGGGAGGGGTCCCGAACCCGCCAGCTGCCGAACAAAGCGCTCCCCTTTGGCCAGCGTCCGAACCAGTTTTCTCCGGGGGATTGACGGCGTGCACGCCGTTCGATTTTCTTCGCGCCACCTCCACGGCGCGGGGTGTTCGCGCCCGCCATCATCACCCCTTACAATCCGGGTCATCATGCCTCTCGACACCCTGTCTCCGACGAGCAGCGACGTGCCCGCATCCACCGACCTCCCCGATCCCGCGATCGTCCTCCACGAGCGCTTCGGCCTGCGCGAGTTCCGGCCGGGGCAGCGCGAGGTGATCGATTGCCTGCTGGCGGGGGGCGGGGCGCTGGCGGTGTTCCCCACCGGCGGCGGCAAGTCGCTCTGCTACCAGCTTCCCGCGCTGCTGCTGGACGGCGTGACGGTCGTCGTCTCGCCGCTGATCGCGCTGATGAAGGACCAGATCGACTACCTGCAGGGGCGCGGCATCCAGGCGGCGCGGCTGGACAGCTCGCTCTCGCGCGAGGAGTCGCTGGCGGTGGAGCGGGGGCTGCGCACGGGGACGCTCAGGATGCTGTACGTGGCGCCCGAGCGCTTCAACAACGAGCGCTTCCTGGACCAGCTGGGCCGCGCGCGCATCTCGCTCTTCGCCGTGGACGAGGCGCACTGCATCTCGCAGTGGGGCCACAACTTCCGCCCGGACTACCTGAAGCTGGCGGAGACCGCGCGCGCCGTGGGCGTGGAGCGCGTCCTGGCGCTGACGGCCACCGCGACCCCCGCCGTGGTCGAGGACATCTGCGCCAGCTTCGGCATCCCCCGCGAGTGCGCGGTGGTCACCGGCTTCCATCGCCCCAACCTCTTCCTGTCGACGGTGCCCACGGCGCTCGCGCGGCGGGAGCGGGTGCTGGTGGAGCGCATCCGCGAGCGCGCGCCGGGGCCGGGGATCGTGTACGTGACCCTGCAGAAGACGGCGGAGCGGGTGGCGCAGGTGCTGGCGGACGCCGGCGTCCCCGCGCGCGCCTACCATGCGGGGATGGACAGCGAGCAGCGGACGGCGGTGCAGGAGTGGTGGAAGGGCTCCGACCGGGCGATGGTGGTGGCGACCATCGCCTTCGGGATGGGGATCGACAAGGCGGACGTGCGCTACGTCTACCACTACAACCTCCCCAAGGGGCTGGAGAGCTACAGCCAGGAGATCGGCCGCGCCGGGCGCGACGGGCTCCCCTCCACCGTCGAGCTGCTGGGCAGCCTGGAGGACCTGGGGACGCTGGAGAACTTCGCCTACGGCGACACGCCGGACCGCGAGGCGCTGCGGGGGCTGGTGCAGGAGGTGGCGGACGCGGACGCCACCTTCGACGTGGCGCCGATGAGCCTGGGCAACCGCCACGACATCCGCCAGCTGGTGCTGCGCACGGCCCTCACCTACCTGGAGCTGGGCGGCATCCTGCGGCAGAGCACGCCCTTCTACGCCGGCTACAGGCTCCGGCCCATCGCCTCCATCCGGGAGATCGTCGGCCGGTTCCAGGGCGAGCGGGCGCAGTTCGTGGACGGCATCTTCCGCCGCGCCAAGTTCGGGCGGACGTGGTACACGCTGGAGCTGGACGGGCTGGCGCCGGAGGAGCGCAGCCGCACCGTCCGCGCGGTGGAGTACCTGGGGGAGCAGGGGCTGGCGGAGGTGCAGGCCAGCGACCTGCGCCTGCGCTTCCAGAAGCTGGTGGCGGTCCCGGACGTGGAGGCGGTGACGGAGGAGCTCGTGCAGCGCTTTCACCGCAGCGAGGAGGCGGAGATCGCGCGCATCGGGATGATGGGGGAGCTGGTGACGCGCGACGGCTGCCAGACGAACTACCTGCTGGCGTACTTCGGGGAGATGCGCAGTGGCGACTGCGGCCACTGCACGTGGTGTCACACGCATCAGCCGACCATCTTTCCGCCCCTGCCGCCGCCGCACCCCATCGAGGCGCGGGTGGACGCCGCCGCCTTCCGCGCCCTCTGCCGCGCGAACCCCGAGGCGCTCGCGACGCCGCGGCGGCAGGCGCGCTTTCTCTGCGGCCTCGCCAGCCCCGCGCTCACCCTGGCGAAGCTGACCCGCCACCCCATGTTCGGCGCGCTGGAGGACCGCCGCTTCGCCGAGGTGCTGGCGTGGTGCGAGGGCGGGGCCTCGTAGTTCGGGGCCAGCTCCTCGCCCAGCGATTGAAATCGCCGCAACAAAAACGCACTGTCCGCCTTCGCGGACACCACTGCAAGTGATTGCTACGGAGGATCATGGGCCGGCCGTACACGCAGTTGTATGCTCACCTGGTGTGGGCGACGTGGGATCGGATGCCGCTCATCCGGCCCGACATCCAGCCGATCATCTACGGCTGCATCCAGAACCAGCTGTGGAAGCACCGGTGTTCGGTCATCGCGATCGGCGGGATCGACGACCACGTGCACGTCCTCACGCGCTTTCCGTCGACCGCCACCATCGCGGAGATCGTGAAACACGCGAAAGGCGCATCCTCGAACCTGATGACCCAGGAGATCGCGCGCGGCGAGTTCTTCAAGTGGCAGGGCTACTACGGCGCCTTCACCCTTTCGAAGGGGCTGATCCCTCGTGTCCGCGACTACGTGCTCAACCAGGAGGAACACCACCGCCTCGGCCGCCTGAGCGAGGAACTGGAGCGCACCACCGAACCGGATTCCGAAAGGCAGGCGGCGTGAACTGCCTGCAGTGCCGGGAGGCCGGCCCGGGTGCACCCGACCGGCCTCATGCAGGAACCTTGTCCGCGAAGGCGGACAGCGCGTAGTTGTTGCGGCGATTTCAATCGCTGTCTCCGGGGCCGGCGCGGCGCGAATCTTGTTCTCCACCCGCCGCCGGCTGACCCGTTCCCGACCGAGTTCTTCGTCCCGTCCCGTTCCGCATGACGCAGACGCCCGGCTCGCCCGCCGATCCCGACCGCGCCGCCCGCCCGGGGGCGGCGCTTCCGCTCGCGTCGGTGGAGTGGGACGCGGACGGGCGGGTGGCGCGCTGGAGCCCGGAGGCCGAGGCGCTCTTCGGCTGGCGCACCGAAGAAGTCAAGGGCAGGCGCGCCGGGGACTGGCCCTTCGTCCACCCCGACGACCGCGACAAGGTGCGGCGCGTGGCCTCGGACCTGGCGGAAGGGCGCGCCCTGCAGACCTTCTCCGCCAACCGCAACTTCACCCGCGACGGCCGGCTGCTCTACTGCGAGTGGTACAACACCGCGGTCACCGACTCGCAGGGCCGCCGCCTGGGCGAGCTGTCGCTGGTGCTGGACGTCACCGAGCGGGTGCTCGCCGAGCAGCGCGCCGAGCGCGCCGCCGCCCGCACCCGCCGCCTGCAGGCCGTCACCGAGGCGCTCTCCGAGGCGCTGACCCCCGCGCAGGTGGTGACGGCGGTGATGGAGCAGGGGATCGGCGCGGTGGATGCCGACGCGGGGATCGTCGTCCTGGTCGGCGACGACGGCGAGTCGCTGGAGCTGGTGCAGCAGCGCGGCTACCCCCCCGACGCGGTGAGCGGGTGGGAACGCTTTCCGCTCGGGGCCGCCGTCCCCATCGCCGAGGCGGTGCGCACCGGCGAGATCGTCATCGTCTCCTCGCCCCAGGAGCGCAGCCGGTTCGCGGCGCTCAGCGGCAGGCCCGCCACCCATCCCGTCTCCCTTTCGGTACCCCTGGTGGTAGAGGGCGAGCGGCTGGGGGCCATGGGGCTCGGCTTCCGCCAGCCGAGAGACTTCTCCGACGAGGACCGTGCGCTCCTGCTGGCGCTGGCGCGGCAGTGCGCGCAGGCCATCCGCCGCGGCCGGCTGTACGAGGCGGAGCGCCAGGCCCGCGCCGCCGCCGAGCAGGCCCGCCGGGCCGCCGAAGAGAGCGAGCGGCAGTTCCGCACCATGGCGGAGTCCATCCCCCAGCTGGCCTGGATGGCGGACGAGACGGGTGCCCTCTTCTGGTACAACCAGCGCTGGTACGACTACACCGGCACCACCTTCGAGCAGATGCAGGGGTGGGGGTGGCGGGCGGTGCACCATCCCGACTTCGTCGAAGGCGTCACGGAGCGGTTCCGCCGCGCGATCGAGGCGGGGGTGCCGTGGGAAGACACCTTTCCCCTGCGCGGCCGCGATGGCCGGTACCGCCGCTTCCTCTCCCGCGCCCTTCCCGTGCGCGACGCGGAGGGGCGGGTGGTGCGCTGGTTCGGCACCAACACCGACGTCGAGGAGCAGCTGCGCGCGGAGGAGGCCCGCGCCCGCGCCCTGGAGGACGCCGAGGCCGCGCGCGCCGCGGCGGAAGAGGCGAACCGGGCCAAGTCCGTCTTCCTGGCGACGATGAGCCACGAGATCCGCACGCCCATCAACGCCGTGGTGGGCTACGCGGACCTGCTGGACATGGGGATGCAGGGGGAGCTCACCGAGGGGCAGCGCGCCTTCCTGGCCCGCATCCGCGCCAGCAGCCAGCACCTGCTGGGGCTGGTGAACGACGTGCTGGACTTCGCCAAGATCGAGGCGGGGGAGATGGGCTTCGCGCCGCGCAAGGTGGAGCTGCGCGCCAGCTCCGCCGAGGCGGTGCAGATGGTGATGCCGCAGGCCACCGCGCGCGGCATCGCGCTGGTGGAGGAGCCGTGCCCGCCCGGCGCCTCGTACCTGGCAGACCCGGACCGGGTGCGGCAGATCCTGCTGAACCTCCTTTCCAACTCCGTCAAGTTCACCCGGCGCGGCGGGCGCATCACCGTGCGCTGCTCGCCCCGCGCGGAGCTGCCGGCGGAGGCGCGCGCGGCCGGGCCGGGGCCGTGGTCGTGCATCGAGGTGCGCGACACGGGAATCGGCATCGCGCCGGAGCATCTGGCCCGCATCTTCGAGCCGTTCACGCAGGTGGACGACACGCACACGCGCGAGGCCGGGGGCACGGGGCTGGGGCTGGCCATCAGCCGCCGCTTCGCCCGGATCATGGGCGGCGACCTGACGGCGCGCAGCCAGCCGGGCGAGGGCTCGTCGTTCACCCTCTGGCTCCCCGCCGCGCCGGCGGAGACGGAGGCGGACGCCGCCGCCGCTGCCGCGGACGCGGAGCCGCACTGGCCGGCCGCCGCGGGCGAGATGCCCGGCCTCGCCGAGGCGGCAAAGCTGCTGGAGGAGCGCGCGGATGCCGTGGTGGAGGCGTGGGCGCAGCGGATGTGGGCCGATCCCGCCGTGCCGCACGCCCACGGGCTGGACCGGGCGCGGCTGGAGGACCACACCAGCACGACGGTGGTGGAGATCGGCCGCGCGCTCGCCATCCTGGACGGCACCGGTGGCGAGCCGGCCATGATGCGTGACGGCGAGAGCATCCAGCGCACCATCGCGGGGCTGCACGGGCTGCAGCGCGCGCGCGTGGGCTTCGCCGCGGACGAGATCCGGCGCGAGTACGTGATCCTGGGCGAGGAGGTGGAGCGGGCGCTGCGCGACGGGCTCGGCGAGCGCGGCGTGGACCTGGAGCCGGTGCTCGGCGTGGTCCGGCGCCTGGTGGAGCGCCTGGCGCGCATTGCGTTGGACAGCTACGCCTCGCTGCCGGGGTGAGCGGGTGAGCGGGTGAGCGGGTGATGGAGTGATGGAGTGATGGAGTGATGGAGTGATGGAGTGATGGAGTGATGGAGTGATGGAGTGATGGAGTGATGGAGTGATCGGGTGATCGGGTGATCGGGGCTAGACCTGGAGGATCTTCCCCGCGTCGAACCCCTCCACGGCGTCGTCCGGATACCCGCGCTGGTTGCTCGCCACACGGGTGCCGCCGATCTCGTAGTCGACGCACAGGTGCGTGTGCCCGTGCACCCACAGCGCCGCGCGGCCGTCCAGCAGCCACTCCAGGTCGCTCGCGTAGGCAGGGGTCGCGGGATGCTCGCGGAAGGCGGAATGCACGGACCGGAGGCTCGGCGCGTGATGGGTCACGACGACCGTCGCGCCGTCGAAAGGCTCATCCAGCCGCTCCAGCAGCCACTTCAGGCTGTGATGGTGGATCGCCCGCGCGTCGGCTGGATGAAAACGCCGATACGCCGGGTCCACCCGGATCAGGCGAAAGTCGTTCATCGCCGCCTGGGCCGCCGCCATCGAGGTGTGCCGCTCGCCGAAGAGCTCGAAGTCCGTCCACAGGGTGCATCCCAGGAAGCGCACTCCTCCGATCACCAGCTGGCGGTTTTCCATGAAGTGCACTCCCGCCCCGTCCGCCGCCGCCCGGAGCTTGTGGTTCAGGCGCGGGATGGATTCGCGGTAGTATTCATGGTTCCCCGCCACGTAGAGAACGGGCTGATCGGGGAACCACGTCCTGGCGAGCGCGATCCCTTTCGTGCCCGTGGAGATGTCGCCCGCGAGCACGACCACGTCCGCGTCCGTCTGCGGGGGATCGAACGCCACGAACTCCGTGTGCAGGTCGCTCAGCAGGTGGATCCTCATCCCGGCCTCCGACTTCCGTGTGCGCGCAAGCAGGCAAGGTGTCACGCGCAGGCCAACGAGGCAAAGGGCGACGACGCGGATTCCCGTTGCGAATCGCATCCGGCAACTCGTTCCGCCGGAGCTCACCATCACACTCCTGATGAGGCAGCGATGCAGTGCGCGCAGGCGGACTTTGTGAATTTCCAGCGGCGACTTTAGTCGCTCAGGCGCGGGCGCGGCGATTCCCGGTTTAGATTCGCAAAGGGCATCAGTCGCTCCACCCACGGGCGCGGCGGTTCCCGGTGCAGATTCGCAAGGGCATCGGTCGTTTTCCTCGGCGGCGGTATCCATTCAATCGCTCCCGGGGTCGGCGGGCGGCTTCCAGCCATTTACAGGTTCGGGGTCACTGCGTCATCTTTCCTCTCCTGTCCGCCCCGCCCCGCGAGACTCCGTTGATCCTCCAGACCGAGCGCCTGATCCTGCGCGAGTTCACCGCCGGCGATTGGCAGGCGGTGTTCGCCTACCAGAACGACCCGCTGTACCTGCGCTACTACGAGCACGACTCCGTCACCGAACAGCAGGCGCAGGCGTTCGTCTACCGCTTCATCACCTGGCAGGGGGAGAAGCCGCGCAGCCGCGTTCAGCTCGCCGTCACCCTGGCGGAGACGGGCGAGGTGATCGGCAACGTGGGCGTGCGGCGCGAGGCCCCCGGCGAGCCGCTGGCGGACATGGGGTTCGAGCTCTCCCCGGCGCGCTGGGGCCGCGGCTACGCCACCGAGGCCGCCCGGGCGATGGTGGAGCTGGCGTTCGGCGACTGGGGGCTGGACCGCGTACACGCCCACTGCATCGCGGACAACACCGGCTCCGCGCGGGTGCTGGAGAAGGCCGGGCTGCGGCGCGAGGCCCGCCTGCGCGAGCACCAGTACTTCAAGGGCCGCTACTGGGACGTGCTGATCTACGGCATCCTGCGCGGCGAGTGGGAGGCGGGGCGCGGCCTCGCCGGCGTGGGCGGATGAGCGAGTCCGTGTACGCGCAGGGCGCCGCGTTCTACGACCTCATCTACGGCGGAAAGCAGTACGCGGAGGAGGCGGAGCGGGTGCACGGCGTGATCCAGCGCCACCTGCGCTCCGGCGGAGACTCGCTGCTGGACGTGGCGTGCGGCACCGGCGCCCACCTGGCGCACCTGCGCCGCCACTACCGCTGCGACGGCCTGGACCTGGAGGCCGGGCTGCTGGCCGTCGCGCGGGAGCGGAACCCGGACGCGCGCTTTCATCAGGGCGACATGGCGGACTTCGACCTGGGCCGGCGGTACGACGCGGTGGCCTGCCTGTTCAGCGCCATCGGCTACGTGCGCACCGTGGCGCGGCTGGGGCAGACGATGCGCGCCTTCGCGCGCCACCTGGTCCCCGGCGGGGTGGCCGTCGTGGAGCCGTGGCTCACCCCGGAGACGTTCATCCCCGGCAGGGTGCGCGTGGACACGCCGGAGCACCCCGGGGCCAGCGTCGTGCGAATGGTGCACAGCGGCATGCGCGACGGCCTGTCCATCCTCACCTTCTCGTACCTGATCGGCCGGGAGGAGGGGATCGAGCACTTCGAGGAAGACCACGTGCTCGGCCTGTTCACGCACGAGCAGATGTTGGAGGCCTTCCGGGGCGCCGGCCTGGAGGTGGTGGAGCACGATCCGCACGGCCTCACCGGCCGCGGCCTCTACGTCGCCCGCCGCCCGGAGTGATCCTTCATCCGGCAAACCAGGGACTCTCCCGCCGGATCCGCCGGAACCTGTCATTCTGAGTCACCCGCTGGCTGCGCCGACCCTGCAGGACGAAATAGCAGTTCAACCTCCCCCAGGGGTTTTTGGGGGAGGTGCGAGCCTGAGCGAGCGGAGGGGGCGCTCGCGCGGAGCCTGCCACAGTTCCGAGTAGGTCGCATGGGCCTTTTCCATTCAGCGCCTGTAGACGCGGGGCGCCTTCCATCACGCCAGATATTCGGTTTGTTGCGGACGTGGCAGGGCTTCTCTCGCGAGGCGACTCTCTTAGGGAGGCGCCGCACGGATCTCGCCGACGGCTGAGAGTGTGCGCGCCGACCGAAGAATCTTTACGCTGGACGGCAGGATCTCGCGGTCGGGCGGTGGTCCCGGGCATCGCCCGGGAGGGTTCTGCGCGAGGGGCGGGAGATTCTTCGGTCGCGCCGCAGGCTCCGTGCTCATCCGCAGGTTCGACGCGGGCGCTCCCTCCTAAGAAAGTCGCCTCAGCAGGAGCCCGCGTTCGTCCGCAACAAACCCGAATTTCTGATGTGATGGAAGGCGCCCCGCGGCTACAGGCGCTGAATGGAAAGTCCAGTGCGAGCCGCCGCGCCCCCTCCGGGCTCGCATCACTCGCCCACCTCCCCCAAAAACCCCTGGGGGAGGTTGATGGGGACGAGAGATTCGTGCGAGACGTCTTTCGTCCTACAGGATCGGCGCAGCCGTTAAGGAC
>DATAAG010000749.1:0-11536 GCA_036260235.1 Longimicrobium sp. | reverse complement strand
GCACCGGGCGGGGTCCGCCCCTCCCTCGCTTCCATCCGCCCGTGGCTCAGACGCCGGCGAGCTCCGCGCGCGCCTCCTCGGCGGCCTTGTCCGGGTCCGCGGGGCCCATGTCGAACTCGCCGCCGGGGTAGACGAACGAGTCCCTGGGCGCGTAGAAGCACGAGCCGGCCACCACCTGCAGCGGCGACGCCGGGCGCAGCGCGTACACCGGGTGCGTGGGGTCCAGGAACTCGATGGAGAGCACCTCGAACTGGTCCGCCAGCTCGCCCACGTACGGGTAGTTGCCGCTCACCAGGCGGTCCTTCACCTGCGTGATGTAGCGCAGGTGCCCCGCGGCGATCGTGTTCGCCGTGTCGCCGATGGCGGCGCGGGTGCGGATGATGGGCCTGCCGTCCACGAAGGTGGTGGCGGTGACGATGCCGTCCGCGACCTCCAGCGTGGTGGAGCCGGGGGTGGCCGGCACGCCGCGCTCGCGGGCGTAGTTGCGCACCACCTCCGACGAGTTGAAGAAGTGGGTGAAGAAGCGGCCGGGGGTACCGCCGCCGGGCGCGGGGTGGCCGGCCACGTCCAGCCCCAGGTAGCTCAGCGAGTACGCGCCGAAGCCGGTGGTCTGCTCGGCGGAGTCGACGACGTACTGGTTCATGTAGATCGCGCCGTTCGCCGCCGGCTCCAGCGCGGGGGGCAGCAGCCGCGCGGCCGCTTTCGGGTCCGCCGGGATCCAGCTAGTGTAGAGCATCCGGCTGTTGAGCACCATCTGCGGCGAGGCAAGCTTGCTGGACATGGCGTGGTCCTTTCGGATATGGGGTCTGGAAGCCGTCCGTTTCGGACGCTCCCCTCGATGTCGAAGCCGAGCGATTTCGCCCGGGCGCCAGACCACGAGGCAGCTTGCGGACCAGCCATGCCCCATCCGGGCCGACGTCATCCAAGTCGATTGATGGCAAGCAGATGCGCTTGATTGAATCACCTGGCGCGCTCCCCCGTCGTGGCACAGGTCCGTGGCGCGGAAGGTACACATCGCGGAGAACAAGTCCCATATTTTTCCACCGGCACTCCAGCAAAAATACGCAAGAGGGTCAACCGACCCATTGTGCGCCGGCTGACCCTCTGGTGAACGCAAACTCTTCAAGATTGGGCCTCACACGGAGTGAACGGAGGATGATTGACTCCGTTGACTCCGCTGACTCCGTGTGAGGCCATTCTTTTCAGGCTTTCACACGATCACCGCCGTCCGCGATGTGCCGCTGCAGCGCATCCGCGGCGGCTTCGAAGAACGCGCGGCGCTCCTCGCGCTCGGCGGGGCCGGGCAGGTGCTCCTGGTGAAAGGAGAGCACGCTGCGGCCGCCGCTCGCGGGCATCACGCGCACCTGGATGGTCGATGCGCGGGGCCAGCCGCGCGGCTGCCACGTCATCCGCAGGTGGCTGCCCGGCTTGAAGACGCGCACCTCCCCCGCCGCTCCATCCTGCAGCGTGTACCGCTCACCTTTTTCCCACCGCAGCCCCGGCTCGCCGCCCAGCCAGGTGCGCACGCCCTCCGCCGAGGTCAGCAGGCGCCACGCATCCTCCGGGGCGAGCGGGACGGTGCGCCGCACGCCGACCTGGAAGCCGGTGTCCGCCGTCTCTCCCAGGACGCGCATCCCCTTCCGCTTTTCGTATCCGACCGTCACCGACTGCACCCACCATGCGCTCCGGATCTCGCCCATCTCCTCCAGCAGCGCGACGATCTGCTTGTGGGAGAGGCCCGCGGCGCCGCGCGCGTCCAGCACCTTCTCCCACTCGTCCCACGTTCGCCCCGTCGCGGTGCGCACCGCTTCGTCGGAGGGCATGCGGTCAGTGGCCATGGATTCGATGGTTCGGAGTGCATCGTTCGCTCGTGCGTCCCATGATGCGGTTCCCGCGGATCGGGACGCAACGGGATCGGCTGATGCGCGTTCCTGACTTCGCCCTCGCCTATTGGACCGAATACTCCAGCAAGACGATTCCCGACTTGCTGTACACGGTGTGAGAGGCGAGCCTCAGTTTCGTCTGCCCGGCGGGGTGAGGAAGCAGCGGGATGCCCGCACCGAGAAGGACCGGCATGATGGCGACCTCCACCACGTCCACCAGCCCCGCATCGTTCAGGCTGCGAAAGAGCGAGCCGCCGCCGAACAGCCAGATCTCCTTTCCGGGCTCGGCGCGGAGGGCGGCCACCGTCTCCTCCGCCCCGTCGGCAACGATCGTCACCCCCGGGTAGTCCTGCTGCCGCAGCGTTCGCGAGAAAACGAAGGTCTTCGCGCCCCGCGATCCGCGCTGTCCGGCGGGTCCCATCGCCTCGAACGTCCGGCGGCCGATGAGGAACGTGTCGAACCGCGCGAACATCGCGGCCATGTCGATCTCCGGGTCCATGACGATCCAGTCCGCCTCGCCCCCGGGACCGGCGATGTACCCGTCCAGGCTCATTGCAACCGAGTAGCGAACCTTTCTCACCGACGCCTCCCCACGCTGCGCGTTTCAGAGGGCTGACCCACAGTCATGCTGCAGGCGGTGCGAATCGAAGATACCGCTGCCCTCCGAGTGCGCTACACCGTACGCCCTCCTCGTTTCGGTATCGCGGGCGACGTGGGCGAACCGACATCTTTGAAGCCGGTTTCCTCGTGAGCCGCGGCGCCCCTCCTCCGCTGTCATCCAGAGAAGCGGTGCGATCGTCGTAAGCGGAAAGGGGTGGCTGTGTTAGGCTCGCCCGCACCGTTCGGGCACTCCCGTCTTGCGCCACCGTGGTATCCGACGTGCGGGCCGGGGGAACCGCTCACCGATTCATCCTTTCCCGTTCCCCACCCCGGAGGCTGCCGATGAAGCGCACCCCTGCCCTGCTTTCCGCCCTGGCGCTGCTCTCCGCCTGCGCGGACCTGCCCTCCACCTCCACCGCCGCGATCGACACGCCGGCGACGACCACCATCCGCGACGACGTGGCCGGCGTGTCGGTGTCGATCCCGCGGGAGTGGCGGGTGGTGCCGGACCCGGTGCTGTTCAACACCTACGGCTTTACCCTCTTCGATCCGGCCGGGCCGGACGTGGGCGGCCACGACCGTTCGCCCGTGGCGCGGGTGGCGCTGGCGTACGAGGCGGAGCCGGAGCAGATCGAGACGCTGGTGGCGGAGCTGATGGGCAGGTACCGCGAGTTCCCGCTGGTGCGCTCCGAGGTGCGGGTGGGCGGCCGGCGCGGCGTGGCCGTGAGCGGGCTGCCGGGAACGGACCCGTACACGCTGGTCTACGTGGCTGACGGGGAGCGCGTCTACCGCATCGGCGTGTGGACGGCGGAACCGGGGCTGGACGAGCGCGCGCGGACGCTGCTGGCGGGGCTGCGCTTCCACGCGCCCAGGCGCCCGGTGCACTCGCTGAACCTGGTGCCCGTGCGCGAGGCGACGTACCGCACGCCGCCGGCGGACCAGATGGCGATCAACGCGCAGTTGCAGGCCGCGCGCGTGGCCATGGTCGCCGGGCAGGGCGGCGAGCCGCCGATGGAGATCGCGCCGCCGCCGGCGAACGTGACCGCTCAGGCGTGCGAGTTCGGCCAGCCGGGCGGGCTGTTCTGGCAGACGGTGTGGGACTACACCAACCGGTTCTACAGCGGCTACACCACCAGCTACTCCGGCACGTACTACAACCTGCGGCCGGGTGACCCCGGCTGGAGCGCCATGAGCGGCAACTACGGCAGCTGGTGGGGGCAGGGCTACCACATCCGCAAGTGCGACCCGTACCTGCTGAACCAGTACTACGCCAACGACTGGCCGGTGCACCGCAACGGCAACGTGTACTCCGCGCTCAAGGGGACGGTGGAGTGGGCGGGGTGGGACTACTACGACAGCGAGGGCTACTACACGCTGGGCAACTACGTGGTGGTGCGGAACGGATATTACCGCGCCATCATGGCGCACCTCACCAGCATCGCCTCGGGGATCAGCTGGGGCGCCACGGTGGGGATGAACACGGTGATCGGCTACGCGGGAAGGACGGGCGGACCGTGGGACGAGCACGTGCACTCGCGCGTGGCGTACGGCGAGTCGCTCACCTACAACGGCCAGCCGTACGGCGGCAACACCGTCTGGCCCACCAAGCTGCGCTGCGTCAGCTGCCGCGCCACGGATTCGGGCGACATCTACGGCTACGGCGACGGCCAGTGGGACGTGAAGGACAGCACCGGCGCCAAGTTCTACACCCGCTTCTACCACGGGCGGTGGATGCGGGGGTAGGGGCAGGAGCCCTCACCCGGCTCGCTTAGACTCGCCACCCTCTCCCACAAACTGCGTGGGAGAGGGTGTAAACCCCAGCCTGCGTGCGTCGCGCTGCTCCGGGTTCTCCCCCTCTCCGCATGCGGTTTGTGCGGGGAGGGGGCCGGGGGGAGGGGCCCCTACGCCGTGCCGCCGCCGGGGAGCGGGCCGTGGCGGTCGTGCCACCGGTGCCACCACCAGGCGCGGGTGCCCAGCCCCAGGTAGCCGGCCACCCGCCACGCCAGCAGCAGCAGGACCTGCAGGGCGATGATGCGGCCGTCGAAGTGGATGGAGGCCACGCCCGCCAGGATCAGGTTCAGGTTGAGCAGGATGGCGCCGATCGCAGCGGGCACCAGCAGCACGCCCGAGAGGAAGGCAGTCGCGACCGCCAGCTCCGCCAGCGGGATCAGGATGGAAAGCACGCCGTCCATCCCGGTCGCCACCAGGAGCTCCGCCACGCGCGAGTAGAACGGGAACGGCACCGGGGTCTGCCCCTCCGCCACCGCCTTCAGCAGGGCCTCCAGCGCGTCTCCGCGCAGCCAGCCGCCGCGAAGCTTGGCCACGCCGAACTGCAGCCAGATGGAGGCGAGGTAGATGCGCAGCATCAGCCACACGGGCGAGGTGAGCGGGCTGCGGAAGGGCCAGTCGATCAGGCCAAGAGGCCGGGAAGTGCGGGTACGCATCGTGTGCATCCTGTCCGGGAGGAACCATGTCCTGCATCCCACCGACAAGATGCTCCCCACACCGGCCGCCCAGCATGAGGCAAATTACCCAACCTCGCGCGCGGCATCCCCCGATCCTCCGTCCCGCAAACCCGCACGATGACGGATCGCGGACGCGGGGGATTTCCTTTCATCCAGATCCTGAAAAAGACAGGCCTCACACGAAGTCAGCGGAGTCGTGTTCCTCTTCCTCCGCTAGCTCCGTTGTCTCCGTGTGAGGCGATTCTCCCGATGACCATCCTATTACTGCGCCAGCGGAGTGAGCGCGGTGGTCTGGTCGATGTGGATCACCGCGTCGAACTGGTTCGCCAGGTCGGCGCGGAAGTAGTGGCTGGTGCGCTCCGTCTCCGGGTGGTACGAGACGCCGATGGCGCGCTGCAGCGGCGGCGGGTCGCGCGGCATCGCCGGCAGCGCCGCGGTCTGCGTCAGCAGCAGAAAGCGGGAGGCGCCGGCGGCGTGGAACACCTCCTCCCAGCTCCCCTCCAGCGCCGGCATCACCTCGCGCACCTCGCCGGCCTGGCCCCAGCCGCGCGCGGCGATCACGCTGCCGCTGTAGGTGGTAAAGCCCACCAGCCCCACCTGCGCGCCAAAGCGCTCGCGCATCAGCCGGCCCAGCGTCTCCTGGATGCCGCTGCCCAGGAACATGGCCCGGGCGTCGCCCACGTGGGAGTTGTGCGCCCACACCACCACCCTGCCGCTCAGCCCCCGCGCCTGCAGGTGCTGCGAGAGCGCGGCCACGGTCTCGGTCATGTGCCGGTCGCGCAGGTCCCAGCCGCGGCCGCCCCGGTAGATGGTGCGGAAGTACTGCTCCGCCCCCATCACCACCCGCGCGTTCTGCATGGCGTGGAACAGCGCCTCGTCGCCGGGGGCGGCGGTCCAGCGGGCGTGCAGCTCCGCGAACTGGTCCGCGGCGGGCTCCGCGCAGCTCTCCGCGCCATCCGCCACCGCCCGGCCGTACTCGTCCGGGCTCAGGTAGGAGCCGAAGCACGCGTACCGGCTGATGGCGGCCTCCGCGGCCGCGAAGTCCACCTCTTCCAGGATCCGGGCCACTTCGCGCAGCGATTCCGCCAGCCCGTAGACGTCCATCCCGTAGAACCCCACGCGCTGCGCGGCGGGCCGGGCGGCGTTGTGCGTGCGCAGCCACTGGATGAAGCCGGCGAACTCCTGGTTCCGCCACATCCAGAGCGGGAACTGATTGAACGAGCCCAGCGCCGCCGCGGCGGACGCGTCCGGGCCGGCGCCCCGGACGTACCGGTCCGCCCGCTGCGCGTCCGCCCACTCCCCCTCCACGATCACCGCCGCGAACTCCTGCTCGGCGATCAGGCGCTGCGAGATGCGCGCGCGCTCCTGGTAGAACTCGCGCGTGCCGTGCGTGGACTCGCCCAGCAGGGCAAAGCGCCGGCCGTCCAGCACCTGCATCAGCGGATCGTAGTCCGACGCGGCGCCGGTGAGGGGCAGGGCGGCCGCGCGGACGCTCGCCAGGAGCTCGCCCTGGCTCCCGGACAGGCCGGTGGGCTCTCCATCGCACGCCGCGGCGAACAGCAGCGTACCCGCGCACAGCATCCGCGCCGTGCGCGAAACAAGGGCAGTTCTCATGATCTTCTGCTTTCCAGATCGATGTTTGCGATGGCCTAAATATAATCAAATCAATGATTTAGCGGTATCTTCGCCGGCCAGGAAACGAGGACGCGGAGAACCTGGATCCGTTCTCCGCGTCCTCTCTTTTTCTGTCCCTGTCCTCTGCGCGAAACCGCTTTTCCTATTCGGCCGATGCCGCGGACCAGGGGTCGTCCCGGGGGCGCTGTTTCCAGGTGACTTCCTCCACCCCCGCGGTGTGGTTCAGCAGGCGGGCGCAGACGAAGAGGAAGTCGGAGAGGCGGTTGAGGTAGGTGAGCACGTCGGGGCGCACCTCCTCGTGGTGCGCCAGGCGCACCACGGCGCGCTCGGCGGTGCGGCAGGAGGTGCGGGCCAGGTGCGCACGCGCCGCCGTCTCGTGGCCGCCGGGAAGGACGAAGCTGCGCAGCGGCGGGACCCGCGCGTCGTAGTCGTCCAGCAGCTGTTCCAGGCGCCGCCAGTCCTCTTCTTCGATGACGCGCGGCAGCTTGTACTGCAGGCGGCTGCCGGGCGGCGTGGCCAGCTCGGCGCCCATGTCGAACAGCGCGTTCTGCACCTGCCGCAGCTCGTCACGCATCTCCCCGTCCGGCAGGGAGACCACGAGCAGGCCGATGACGGCGGACAGGTGGTCCAGCTGGCCGTACGCCTCCACGCGCAGGTGGTCCTTGGGGACGCGCTCCCCGCCGAAGAGCGCGGTCTCGCCCCCGTCGCCCAGGCGCGTGTACAGCTTGGACTTCTTTGGCATCGTGATCGTCAGCGTCGGTCGGCGACCAGCTGCAGGTAGCGCAGCCTGCCGGATGCGTAGAGGTGGATGGTGTGCTCCACCGCGGCGCGGAAATCATCCGCCATCCGCTCGCCCCAGGCGGCGTCCAGCGCGCGGATGCGCGGCGCGAAGTCGCGGTCGAAGGTGGAGGCGAAGCGGCGGCGCATCACTCCCGCGCCCACGTGCGTGTAGTCCATCGGCTCGCCGCGCAGGGCGAAGCCGGCCTCGTCCAGCGCCGCCAGCAGCTCGGCGTCCGTCATCCACTCCGGGCTGCTCCAGTGGTGGCGTAGCTCCGCGCGCTCCGCCGCGCCCGCCGACGCCGTCAGCACCCAGTCGTCGAAGGCCAGGCGGCCCCCGGGGGCCAGCACGCGGCGCATCTCGCGCAGCGCCAGCGGCTTGTCGGGAACGTGGTAGAACATGTTGAACGTCCACGCGCAGGTGAACGCCCCGCCGCGCGCGGGGATGCGCTGCGCGTCGCCCCGCAGGTAGCCGATGCGCCCCGGCCGCGGCGACCCGAGCGACGCCGCGGTGCGGAGCTGCACCGCGCTCACGTTCAGCCCCACGGCCCGGCAGCCGAGCTCGCCCGCCAGCTGCCGCACCGCCCCGCCGACGCCGCACCCCACGTCCAGCACGGTGTCCGCCGCGCCGATCCCCGCCAGCCGCGCCAGGCGGCGCGTGCACTCGCGCGCACCCTCCACCCAGCGCGCCCCGTCCGCCCAGAGCGCGTCATCGTCCACCATCGGCGGATGGAGCTGGTCGCCCAGCATCAATCCCACGATGCCGGTCCCCGGCAGCTCCGCGCCGTCCAGCCACGCCGCGTCGTAGTACGCCGCCGCCCGGCTGCCGGAACCCGCCCCCGCGCGTTCGCCCATCCCCTCCACCAGCGTCGCCCCGTTCTCCGATGTCCGCCCGCCGCGAGCGGAGCGCGGCGGACAAGCTATCGAATCGGCGCGAGCGGCGACAACCCGGCGAGAGATGACGCTGATGCTCAGCCGTAAGAACTTCAAAGGCGAGGAGTACAGAGGAACAGAGAAGAGCCAGAGATACAGAGAGATCGACTTTTCCTCTGCATCTCTGGCTTTTCTCGGTTCCTCTGTACCCAACCTCTTCCTTCAAGATTTTCCTCGCTGAGCCCCAGCCGCACGCCTTGTGCGGTCAGCCCGTCCTCCTTATCCTGTCCACCCCGTTTACCTTTCCCCGACAACCTGGCCACCCTCGACCTCGACCGCCCATGTCGACCGCTTCGCCGTGCCCGGAATCCTCACCTCCCCATCACACTCCTTTGGGGACGTTGCGCGCACCTGTGGCTCATTCGGGACGGATACGCGGGAGGGGCGCGTGATCGCGCGGGTGGCACCGGAAGCGGCGGACGCGGGGCTGCGCGACTCGCTGGTGGAGGCGCTCACCGGGAGCGAGGGGATCGGCATCGCCGTGTGCGACAGGGAGTTCCGCTACGTGCTGTGGAACCGGTTCATGGAGGAGCTCACCGGCCTGCCGGCGGCGGCGGTGCTGGGCCGCAACGCGCTGGAGCTGTATCCGCGCAGCCGCGACGAGCGGATGGAGGAGATCCTTCCGCGTGTCCTGGGTGGCGAAACGGTGTCGCTGCCGGACCAGCGCTACACCATCCCCGGCGTCCGGTCAGGGTGGGTGTGGGTGCAGTACCGTCCCCATCGCGCGGCGGACGGCTCGGTCGCGGGCGTCGTCGGCATCGTCCACGACGTGACGGACCGCAAGCGCGCGGAGGAGGAGAACGAGCGGCTGGCCGCCTTTCCCCGCGAGAGCCCCAACCCCGTGCTGGAGTGCGACGCCGCCGGCCGCGTGGTCTACGCCAACCCGGCGGCGTCGGCGCTGGCGGCGCAGCTGGGGCGGCTGGAGCGGGCGCTCCCGGGCGCGGGCCACGCGGACCTGGTCCGCGGCGCGCTGGCCAGCGGCGTGGCCGTGCGCGCGGTGGAGGTCCAGGTGGACGGGCGGATCCTCTCCTGGTCCTACCATCCCCACCCGCCGCTGGGGCTGGTGCACCTCTTTGGCGAGGACGTGACCGCCCGCCGCGCCATGGAGGAGCGGCTGCGGCACGAGGCGCTGCACGATCCCCTCACCGGCCTTCCCAACCGCCGGCTGCTGATGGAGCGCCTTTCCGCCGCGCTGGACCGCGGACGGCGGCGCGGCGGCGGCCCGGCGCTCCTCTTCCTGGACCTGGACCGCTCCAAGGTCATCAACGACAGCCTGGGGCACCCCGTGGGCGACCAGCTGCTGGCGGCGGTGGCGGACCGGCTGCGCGCGTGCGCCGGCCCGGGCGCCACCGTGGCGCGCTTCGGGGGCGACGAGTTCGCCGTGCTGCTGGAGTCGGCGTCGGTGGAGGCCGCGCTGCGCAGCGCGGAGGCGATCCAGCGCGCCCTCGGGGCGCCGGTGGGGCTGGGCGGCTACGAGGTGTGCACCGCCGCCAGCATCGGCATCGCCGTGGCGGGAACGCAGGCGGACGGCCCCGAGGCGCTGGTGCGCAGCGCCGACGCCGCCATGTACCGCGCCAAGGCGCGCGGCCCGGGCCAGTGCGAGCTCTACGACCGCGCCATGCACGCGCAGGCCCTGGCGCGGCTGCGCACGGAGACGGAGCTGCGCCGCGCGCTGGAGCGCGGCGAGATCACGCCGCACTACCAGCCGATCGTCTCGCTGGCGACAGGCCGCGTGTGCGGCGTGGAGGCGCTGGCGCGCTGGCGCCACCCGGAGCGCGGCTGGGTGCACCCGCAGGAGTTCGTGGCCGTCGCGGAGGAGAGCGGCGCCATCGTGGACCTGGGCCGCCGCGTGCTGGCGCAGGCGTGCCGCGAGGCAGGCGCGTGGGCGCGGGTGCTCCCCTCCGGAAGCGCGGGCGTGAGCGTGAACCTCTCCGTCAAGCAGCTCGCCCAGGCGGACCTCGTCGACCAGGTGCGCCGCGCGATCGAAGACGCCGGCGCCGATCCCGCCGCCGTGCGCCTGGAGATCACCGAGAGCGTGCTGGTGGAGAACGCCGACGCCGCCGCCAGCACCCTGGCGCGCCTGAAGGAGCTGGGCGTCCGCGTGCTGATGGACGACTTCGGCACCGGCTGGTCGTCCCTTTCCGCGCTGCACCGGCTGCCGGTGGACGGGCTGAAGGTGGACCGCTCCTTCGTGGCCGCCATGGGCCACGACGGCCGCGCCGGCGAGCTGGTCGCCTCCGTCGTCCGACTGGCGCGCGGGCTGGGGCTGGAGGTGGTGGCCGAAGGCGTGGAGAGCGCCGACCAGCTGGAAGCCCTGCGCGCGCTGGGATGCGACGCCGCGCAGGGCTTCCTCTTCTCCCCCGCGATCGACGCCGAAGCCGTCCAGCGCCTCCTCACCTCCGGCCGCTCCTGGTGAGCGGTCGAGTACCTTGAAAAACCCAGCGATAGGTTATAAACTATGCCTCAAGTGATGCGTGTCGACGGGTTCATCTTCTACATGTACAAAAAGGACCATCCCCCTCCACACGTGCACGCGGTCCGAGCGGGGGCGGAGTGCCTGATCCTGCTGGGCAGCAAGGACGAGCCGGCGACGCTGCTGAAGCAGGGAGAGATGCGGTCGATCGATGCAAGACGTGCCGTGTGGATCGCCACCGGGGCGTGGGAACTGCTGCTGATGCGCTGGAGGATGCTGCATGCCAAGCCTGACCCTTGACGAGATCTTCGCCGAGATCCCCGGTATCGACGAGCGCATGCGCCGCGAGCTGCCGGTGGAGCCGGAACCGGTGAGCGCGCGGTACGACCGGGAAACGCACCGCGTGCTCGTGGAGCTGAACAACGGCTGCGTGTTCGGCTTTCCCGTCTGGATGATCCCGGGTACCAGCCGCGCGACACCGGAAGAGCTGGAGAATCCGGTGATCCTCAGTGAGGAAGCGGTCGGCTGGGAAGAGCTAAACGCCGACATCCACGTTGTCGGGCTGATGGTGGACGTCCTGAACGTAAAGGCACTCGCCGCGAAGTGGCTGGGCTCCGTCACGTCGCCGGCGAAGGCGGAGGCGGCGCGGGAGAACGGGAAGAAAGGCGGACGGCCACGGAAGAAGGTGCCGAAGCAGGGCTGATCCGCATCGTGCCGCGACGGAGACCCCGGTCCGGCAGCGCTCAACGATCCATCGACGCGTCCGGCGGCGCGCTCCTTCGCCGACGCGGCGCCGGACGCGCGCGATTTTCCTTTGCCGCCGGACGGGG
>DATAAG010000748.1:0-11175 GCA_036260235.1 Longimicrobium sp. | reverse complement strand
GCGATCTTCACGGCTGCCGGAAGGTACCTGGGTTCCGTGTTCCTTCCGCGCCGGACGGAGTTGCACGTGGTCCGCGGGCGCCACCTGTACGGCGTCCAGAACGATGCGGACGACGTTCCGCACGTGGTGACCTACCGGATCGATGCTCAGCCGGGCAGCGGGAACCGCTGAGCCGGCCTCCGGGTCCCTGTTTTCCGTCACGCGCGGATTCACCCTGTTCGCAGGAAGGGAACGATGGGCGCATCTCTCCGTACGTGGGGTCCCCTGGTCGCGGCTCTCGCCCTGGCGGCCGCGCCCGCGAGGGCGCAGCAGATCGACCCGGACCGGATCTTCGAGGTGACGATGGAGGTGGATGGACAGATGATGAGCGCCATGATCCGGGAGGGCAGCTTCCTGCGCCTGACCGTGCGGGAGACGGACGAGTATCACTTCAGCCCCGTGATGCAGCCGGGGAACACCGGCCGGATGCTGGTCGCGGTGTCGCTGGGCACCACCGGCCAGCCGCAGACGCGGCGCGTCGTGGAGCGGCTGGTGCTCTCCCCCGGCGTGCCCGTGACCCTGCGGACGGCGCCCGCTCTCCGGATCGTACTGGACGAGATCAGCCGCGCCCGGCAATCCTCCACCGGTTCCACGAGCGGCACCGGGATCGCCCCGGGCTCCACGCCGGCCCGGAACAGTCCCCCGCGTGCAGGGGATCTCGGAAGCGCACTGCGCTGACGCGACGGGCGGCGCGCACGACCGCCCCGGCCCCCCCGCAGCCGGGCCGCCGTTTGTTTCGAGCGGGATGGACCCCGTGGGGCGCCGCCGCTATTTTCCGGGGCGTCGTTCCTCTGCGCAGCGTGCCCTTCCGCGGCTTGTCGCACATCCCCGGCTCATCCAGCACCGCCGCCATCGTGCGTATCGCCGTTCTCCTGCTCGCGGGCCGCTCTGGCCGCCGCGGTCCGGTCCCATGCACAGGCGGGCCCCTGCCATCCGGCCGCGCAGGAGCCCGCGCGCCTGCGCCCACCCGCCGACTCCGTACGGAACGCTGCCCGGGCCGCCTTCCACGATGACGTCCACCCCCTTCGGAAAACGACGCCCATGCGCATCTGCATCCTCCTGCTCGCCGCGGCGGCCCTGGCCGCGGCGCCCGTACAGGCGCAGCGCGGCCGGGCGGCCGCCCTCTGCCAGAGTCCCGCGGACGGCTCGCATCTCCCCGGCATGGCGGAGCGGAAGGCGCTGATCGCGGCCATCCAGGACTCGCTGCGCACCGAGCTGACCGCCGCGGCGCGGGAGGCGGGGATCGCGGAGCCGGCCGGGCTGTTCGCCATCCAGATCCGCGACCGCCGCAGCGGCGCCGCCCAGGCGCGGGCGTTCGCAGCGAACGTCTCCGACGATGTGGTGGCGCGGGTGCTGGCCGCGCGCGCGCCGCTCCTGGCGCGCTGGCCGGAGGAGAGCGAGTGGCTGCACGTGCGCCTGGACGGCCCGCCCCCCTCCGCGGACCCGCGGGTGGAGTGCGTGCCGGCGGTGGAGAACATCAACTGGTTCGCGCGCGAGATGGCGCAGCTCCTGAACCGGGAGCAAACCCCCGCCAGCGGGATGGCCGGCGCACGGCTGGTGGTGAGGATGCTCGTTTCGCGCGAGGGCGACGTGGTCTTCGCCACCCTGGCGCGCCCCAGCCCCAGGCCCGGCCTGAACGACGGCGTGCTGCGCATCGCCCGCGATCTCCGCTTCCGCCCGGCCACGGCCGACGGCGTTCCGGTGGACGTGTGGGTGGAGCAGCCGGTGGAGTTCTGAAGGACGGCGTGGTCCGCCGCCCGGCCGTTCGCCGCGTGCTGCGCCTGCTGCTCCTCGTCCTGATGGCCTACGCGGCGTTCGCGGGGCTGGTGTGGCTGTTCGCGGAGCGGCTCATCTTCCTGCCGCCGCGCGAGCGGTACGCGAAGACGGAGGAGATCCTGCTGGTCCCGCGCGCGGGCGGCGGCGCGGTCGCGGCGGTGCACCTGCCGAATCCCGCGGCGCGCTACACCATCCTGTTCAGCCACGGCAACGGCGAGGACATCGGCGGCGACCTGCCGTTCCTGCGGGAGATGCGCGACGCGGGCTTTTCCGTCTTCGCGTACGACTACAGCGGCTACGGCCAGAGCACCGGCCGCCCCTCCGAGCGCGCCGCCTATGGCGACGCCGACGCGGCGTACGACTACCTGACGGGCGCCCTGGGCGTGCCGCCGGAGCGCATCATCGCCCACGGGCGGTCGCTGGGCGGCGGGGTGGCGGCGGACCTGGCCAGCCGCCGTCCCGTGGCCGGGCTGGTGCTGGAGAGCACCTTCACCACCATCTTCCGCGTCGCCCACAGCTTTCCCGTGGTCCCCTTCGACCGCTTTCGCACCATCGACAAGCTGCCGCGCATCCAGGCGCCGGTGCTGGTGATCCACGGCACGGCGGACGGCGTCGTCGGGTTCCGGCACGGGCAGCGGCTGTACGAGGCGGTGCGCGGGCCCAGGCGGCGGCTGTGGGTCGAAGGCGCGGGGCACAACGACGTGGCGTGGGTGGCGGGCGAGCGGTACTGGGACGCGCTGCGGGAGTTCGCGGATGCGCTCTCCGCGGCGGACACGGGTGATTCGAGATGACGACGATGCGAAGAGGCTGGATGCTGGCTGCCCTGGCCGCGCTGGCGGCGTGCGGCGCGGCGGGGGAAGACCGGTCGGCGCCGGCCGCGCGTCCGGCGGGCGACACGACGCCGGCTCCGCGTACCACGGATCGCGAGGCGCGGGTGGATTCGGTGCCGGTGGGCGGCTTCCAGTTCGTACTGCACCGGCGCGCGTCGGGAGTGGTGGACAGCGTCTTCGTCATGCGGGCGGGGCGGCGCGTGCAGGCGCTGGTTCCCACGGAGCTGGAGGAGCACGCCATCCTGGACGACCCCACCTACCGCGTGGACCTGGACTTCGACGGGCACCCCGACTTCGGGCTGGTGACGCTGGTGCCTGCGGCACCCAACCCGGCGTACGACTACTGGCGGTTCGATCCCGCGGCCGGCCAGTTCCGCTACGTGGGCAACTACCAGATGTTCCGGCCCGATTCCACCACGCGTACGCTGTACACCCACACCCGGGACGGGCACGCCGGCCGGATGCGGACCACCACGCAGTGGCGGTGGATGGACGGACGGCTGGTGGAGATCCGCGCCTATCAGACGACGTACCTGGACGACATCCAGCGGTACGCCGACGTCGTCTACGAGCGCCGCGGCGACTCGCTGGCGGTGGTCTCCGTCGACACGCTGGACGACTCAGAGGTGGAGCCCGGGCCGGCGGACGAGGCGGAGCCCGCGCCTCCGCCCGAGCCACGGCAGACCGCGGTGCGCATCCCCGCGCTGCCCCGGCATGGCTTCACGCTGTACGAGCAAACGCGGGGGCGTGGTGGACAGCATCGTCGTCTCCGTGGACGGCCGGCCGGTGCAGTCGCTCTGGCCGGGCGAGAACCGGCTTCCGGCGTACGCGGAGGCGGAGCGCCTGTCGTCCATCGACCTGGACTTCGACGGCTCGCCGGACCTGGCGCTGTTGAGCGAGCTGGCGGCGGGCAACTCGCGATCCCAGTACTGGCGCCAGGATCCGCGCACGGGCCGGTTCACGGTCGCCGGCGAGTACGAGACGATGGCGCCGGACCCCGCCGCGCGCGAGCTGACCACCTTCAGCCGGAGCCGGGAGGGCGGCCGGCTGTGGACGGCCGGGCGCTGGCGCTGGGCCGGGGACGTCCTGGAGCCGGTCGCCGAGGAGTCGCAGGCGGCGATGTACGACAACCCCGGGCGCTACCTCCGCGCCGTCAACCGCTGGCGCGGCAGCCGGTGGGAGCTGGTGCGGCTCGACACCCTCCGCGAGTCGCAGCTGCGCGCCGGACCGTCGTGGATCGAGCCGTGACGGCGGGCGCGGAACAGGATCGAGGGAGGGACGCCACCCCCGCGGCGGCTGGCGTGCCGAGCCTCTGCGCGCTGCTCTGCGCAATCATGTCCGCCGCGTGCGCGCCCGCCCCGCCGCCGGGCATCGATCCGCCCGCCGGGTGCGACAAGGTGTACGCGGTCATCGCCGAGCGGGCGGAGGGCGGGAAGGCGGCCGAGCTCGAGGTCCTCTCCGAGGAGCCGCCGCAGTTGCTGAATCCCCGCGACGTGCAGCGGCGGATGGAAGACAGCGCCGCGTCGCTCCCCCTGGACACCGCCGTGTACGTGGCGCGCCTGCGGTACCGCGTCACCGCGCAGGGCGGCGCGGAGCAGATCGCCGTCGTGCGGCCCTCGGCCGCCGCGGGGTTCGACACCGTGGCAATCTGGGGAGTGGGCCAGGCCCGCTTTGCCCCGGCGCGGGTGAACGGGTGCCCCGTGTCCGTCTGGATCGAGCAGGACCTCACGGTGCAGTCCCGCCGCAACCGCCGCCGGGCGGCACCTGTCCCGCCGTCGAGGGTGCAGCCGTGATCGCGCGATTCGCCCCGCCGGCGGGGTGCCGGCCCGTCTTCGCCCTTCCGCTCTGCCTGTCCCTGATCAGCGGCTGCGCTCGTCCCATCGTGCCCACCGCGACGCCCGCCGAGTGCGCGGTGCTGAAGGCCGCGCTGCATGGGGCGGGCGGGGACACGACCGTCCCTGCGATCCCGACGGACACCGTCCCCCGCCAGATCGTCGTGCGCTACCGGCTCACGGCCGAAGGGCGGGCGGAGGCGTTCCCGGTGGTGCAGTCTACCGGAGATCCCGAGTTCGACCGGGTTCTGGTCCGGGCGTTCAGCTGCGCGACGTTCACGCCGGCCCGCACGATGGACGGCCGCGCCGTGCCGATGGAGCTCGAGCAGCCCATCTTCTGGCAGCCCCCGCGGGCGGCCGCGGCACCCGATTCGTCGTCCGGTGTACAGGGTCGCCCGCAGCCCTGAACTACGTTAGTTTTCCGTCCATCCCGCCTACGGCAGTCCTTTCCCCTGGAGTTTCCGACGATGAAGAAGTCGCTGATCGCGCTGGTGCTGTGCGCCGCCGCCGCCTGGTTCTACTTCACGCCGTTCATGGCGGTGGACAGGCTGCAGGCCGCCGCGGAGCGCGGCGACTCCGAGGCGCTGAACGAGATGGTGGACTTCCAGGCGCTGCGGGGGAGCATCAAGAGCGAGATCCAGGGCGCCGTGGCGCAGGGGATCTCGAAGGATGCCGGCAACCCGTTCGCGGCGATCGGCTCGGCGGTGACGGGGGTGATCGTGGAGCCGGTGGTGAACGCCTCCGTCACCCCGCAGGGGATCAGCCTGCTGATGAAGGGGAAGCGCCCCACCGACGACGATTCGGGCGACGACGAGAACTGGCGCGAGCGCACCAGGATCGACCGCCGCTGGGAGGCCGGCGACCGGTTCGTGGTGCAGTACCGCGACCGCGAGTCGGGCGACCAGCAGATCGCGCTGATCATGCGCCGCGAGGGCCTGCAGTGGCGCCTCGCAGGCGTCCGCTTCGGCGAGCGCCAGTAGCCCATCGCCGGCAAGGCATCGGACCGAAGACCCGTCCGGCGGATCTCCGTCGGACGGGTCTTTCCGTTTGCGCCGGCCTCTTCCCGGGCGAACGTGGATGGTATCGATCTGTCATGTCAGGCGGTCGTGCCGGCCGCCTGGAGGAGCGAATGATGCCGATTGCGGATCTGACCAGGCATTTTCGTGCAGTCCGCCTCCAGGAGCGAATGAATTTGCCGCTGGAAATTCGCAAAGTCCGCCTGCGCGGACTCGCGTGGGCAGGATCGCGGCGCGAACAAGGCCAACCAGGTTTGGAGAGTAGATCCTTCAGTCGGCGCCAGACGATTGGGTGAATGCAGGTTCCGCGCGGCGCCTCCCTCAGGATGACCGTGCGTGGCGTCGAAGACAGGATATTCGGTCGAAGCCTCGTTCGGCGACGCGTCAGCGGCGCCGGGACGGGGCTTCTGGCCGTCCGAGCGGCGGGTCCACCGCTCGGCGGTCCCGGCGCCGTGCAGAGAGCCTGCCCCTCCCGGCGTCGGCTATTCCCTATTCCCTGCTTTTCCTCCGCCGCCTATCTTGCCCGCCATGGTATCGCTCTTCGACATCCTGGGTCCCACCATGGTCGGCCCTTCCTCGTCGCACACGGCGGGCGCGTGCCGCCTGGGACTGATCACCCGCGCCATCGCGGGCGGCACCCCCGAGCGGGTGCGCATCCAGCTGCACGGCTCCTTCGCCGCCACCGGCGAGGGGCACGGGACGCACCGCGCCATCGTGGGCGGGCTCATCGGCCTGGCGCCGGACGACCTGCGGCTGCGCGAGGCGTACGAGCAGGCGCAGGCCGCCGGGCTGCAGTGGACGTTCGAGGAGATCGACCTGGGCGAGGACGCGCATCCCAACACCGCCATCTTCCACGTGGAGCGGGGCGACGACCAGCTGCAGGTGCGCGGCGCCTCGCTGGGCGGCGGGCGGGTGGAGGTGTCGGAGATCGACGGCTTTCCCGTCTCGCTGGGCGGCGACTACCACACGCTGGTGCTGCTGGCCCACGACGAGCCCGGCACCATCGCCTGCGTGGCCACGGTGATGGCCGGGCACCACGTGAACCTGGCGACCATGCGGGTGGACCGCACCGGCCGGCACCAGGACGCGCTGATGACCATCGAGGCCGACGAGCCCGTGAACGAGGCCGCCCTGAGCGCCATCCGCGGCTTCCCCTGGCTGCGCTGGGCCCGCGCGGTGCCCAAGATCGCTTGAGGGGGGAGAGGTTACAGGTTACAGGGGACAGGTTACAGGGGGCGATCCTGCTGGGGCCTGTCCCTGCGGCGCTTTTTGCAGGCTGTAACCTGTAACCTGTTCCCTGTACCCTGCAGTTCCACATGCACAAGTCCATCGAGTCCCTCGTCCGCGACGCCGAGCAGACCGGCCGCCCCCTCCCCCAGGTGGTCCTGGACACCGAGGCGGCCGAGACCGGCGTGCCGCAGGAGCAGATCCGCGCGCGCATCGCCCAGACGGTGCAGGTGATGCGGCGCGCGATCGACGAGGGGCTCAAGGGCGAGGTGCGCTCCGCCTCCGGCCTCACCGGCGGGCGGTCGAAACGGCTGTGGGATGATGGCCCGCGCATCCTGGGCGACCGGGTGACGCGCACGCTGGCCCGCGCCATCTCCACCCTGGAGGTCAACGCGGCGATGGGGCTCATCGTCGCGGCGCCCACGGCGGGGGCGGCGGGGGTGCTGCCGGCCATCCTGATCTCCGTGGACGAGTTCGCCGACGGCGGCCTGGGCGACGAGCGGCTGGTGGACGCCATGCTGGTGGCCGGCGGCGTGGGCGGCGTCATCGCCCAGCGGGCGTCGCTGGCCGGCGCGGAGGGCGGCTGCCAGGCGGAGACGGGGACCGCGGCGGCCATGGGCGCGGCGGCGGTCACCTGGCTGCACGGCGGGTCGCACGAGCAGATCCAGACCGCCATCGCGCTCTGCCTGCAGGGAATGCTGGGGCTCATCTGCGACCCGATCGGCGGACTGGTGGAGATCCCGTGCATCTACCGCAACGCGAGCGCGGCCATGCAGGCCATCGCCGCGTCGGAGATGGCGCTGGCCGGCCTGGACTTCCCCGTCAGCGCCGACGAGGTGATCGACGTGATGGGCGAGGTGGGGCGCCGCATGCCCTCCGCCTACCGCGAGACGGCGATGGGCGGCCTGGCCGCGACCCCCTCCGCCCGGCGGCTGGTGCAGATCCGCCCCTCGCCCCGCCCCTCCGGCGCCAGCCGGTAGCACCCCTCGACCCGTGGCCGGCGACCTTCTCTCCCTCGTCCTGCTGCTGCTGGCGGTGTTCGGCTTCCTGGCGCTCCTGCGGCGGCTGGGGGGCTCGCTGCTGCGCCTGGGGCTGCACGCGGCGGAGGGCACCGCCGCCGCCGGCCTGGCCGAGGTCAGCGAGCGCCGCGGCGACGTCACCGGCTTCATGGAGCGCCGCGCCGACGCGCAGGCGCTGCGGCGCGCCCGCCGCCGCACCGCCGCCGTGGCGGCCGCCTGCGTGCTCCTCCTCGCGGTGCCCCTCTTCGCCGGCCTGGCGCGCGAGGTCTGGGCGGCGTGCTCCCTCCTCTGGTTCCTCCCCCGCCGTCCCCTGCGCCCCGCCGTCTCCGTCATCCCGCCCGAACAGCGGTAGCTCGCCGAACCGCCCGACTGTCCCGCGCGCTGGAATGCTCGCGTCCCCGGGATAGGACGTATTTTCCGGTGCGACGGTAGCAGATACGAAATTGGCCGCGTATTTGCTAGATGATTGTCATCGTGTGACTTGGCACTGCACGTGCTCGTCATCCGGCTCGAGATTCGGATGTGATCTACCGAACAGGAGTCCTGATACGATGAAGAGCAACCGGTTCAACCTTCCGCTGGTCGTGGCGCTTGCCGCGGCGCTCTCCGCGTCGCCGGCGCTGGCGCAGGGCAACGGCAAGGGCAGGGGCAACGACGACGACGACCGCCGCCGCGTGGAGCAGCGCGACCGCGACCGCGACCGCGATCGCGACTGGGACGACGACGATGACGACGACCGCCGGTGGGACCGCCGCAACGACACGCGGTTCGAGCGGCGCGTGCCGCCGGGGTGGTGCCGGGGTCGCGGCAACCCGCACAACACCGCGGCCAACTGCCGGTGGAACAGCAACCGCAGCGTGTGGGAGCGCTACGACCCGCGCGACCGCCGCTGGGAGACGCAGAGCACCTGGGAGCGCGGCAGCAACGACCGCTACGACGACCGGTACGGTGATCGCGGCTCGTACGACGCGGCGCACCGCGACTTCCACTACTCGCACGACCGCCAGTGCCGCGAGCGCGCGGCGCAGCGCCCGCTGGACCTTGCGTACCAGGTGCGGGTGCGGCAGGAGTGCCGGGCCATCCACGAGGACTTCCACCGCCGCTGGGGCATCTCGCATTGAGCCGCGCCCCACAGCCCGCAGGTTGACCGACGAAGCCCTCCCCACGCGGGGAGGGCTTCGTCGTTGGGAGAGAACTACCGGGCTTCGTGCACTCCGGCGGGCATCCTGCCGCCCGCGGGGGCCCCCCCCCCGACCCCCTCCCCGCTCGTTCCTCGCGGAGAGGGGGAGAACCGCGGACTACGAACAGCGGCGCGCTTCCCGGTCCCGTGCTGGAAGGTGCCCCATCGCAGTGATCCGTCCGTGCCGCCTCCCTCCCCCGCGCAGTTTGCGGGGAACGGTCGGGGAGGGGGGCGGCCGGCGCGCGCGCCACACCATCCACACGCTGCGAGCTTGAGTCACAGCGCGCACGGGCGCGCTTTGGTGGCGGCCCAGAAGGCCTCCCCTCCATCCCCCTTCCCAGGAGACCCACCGATGAAGCTCAGGCTGAAGCTGGAGGAGCTGCAGGTGACGGCGTTCGAGACCACCACCGAGGACCCGTTCGCGCGCGGCACGGTGCGCGGCGAGATGACCGGGCTGCGCTGCGAGTCGGAGCGCTGCCCCGACACCGAGTACGATTGCAGCAACCCCTGCATCGCCACCGACGACCCCTCCTGCGGCTGGTCGTGGTGCGACCCCACGTGCGGCATGTCGTGCAACGGCAGCTGCGTCGATACCTGCAACTGCGCGTAGAGTCGCCACTCGGCGCAGGATTGGACGGTGAGGCCGCACCCTGCGCACGGGGTGCGGCCTCGCTCAGCTCCACACGTCAACCGGCCCCACCCACCCCCCGCGAAGTTGGGAGCGGTCGCCCGCCGTCGAACGAGCAACGACCGGGCGGAGGAGCGGGCCCCCGCGGACGCAGGGAGAAGCCTGTCCCTCCCCTCTCCGCACGCAGTTTGTGCGGGGAGGGGCCGGGGGAGGGGCCCCAGGGGTCGCGCAGATCGTGCAATTGTGCTAAATTTCGGGGTTTACGTGAAAAGGCGCGCAAACGAAGACCACACGCGATGCAATCGGACCCGGAAGTGAAGAGCCCGGGCCACTGCAGACACTCTCAAGGAAGCAGATGCGATTCACCGAGCTGAACCTCGCACCGGAGCTGGTGCGAAACGTGATCGAGCTGGGTTACGAGACCCCGACCCCCATCCAGCAGCAGGCCATTCCCGCCGCGCTCGAAGGACGCGACGTGCTGGGCCGGGCGCCCACAGGCACCGGAAAGACGGCGGCCTTCATGCTCCCCACGCTGCACCGCCTGCGCGGCAAGGAAGGGCTGCGCTGCCTGGTGCTGTGCCCCACCCGCGAGCTGGCCATCCAGGTGGCCGAGAACGCCAGGGGCTACGCCCGCAACACCGAGCTCTTCGTGGGCCTGGTCTACGGCGGCACCCGCGTCGATGCCGACCTGCGCGACCTGCGCGCGGGGGTGGAGGTGCTGGTCGGCACGCCCGGGCGCGTGAACGACCACCTGGAGCGCAACAACATCGACCTGTCGAACGTGGAGGTGCTCATCCTGGATGAGGCCGACCGCATGCTCGACATGGGCTTCAAGCCGCAGATCGACCAGATCCTGCGCCGCTGCAAGCGCACCGGCCGGCAGACGCTGTTCTTCAGCGCCACCATGCCCAACTCCGTCAAGTCGCTGGCGTACGAGATGCTGCGCGACCCGGTGACGGTGGAGGCCGCGCCGAAGGTGACCACCGCCGAGGGGGTGGAGCAGTTCGTCTACCCGGTGGAGACCAACAAGAAGACGGACCTGCTGCTGCACCTGCTCAAGGGCGAGGAGTTCAGCTCGGCGCTGGTCTTCACGCGCACCAAGTTCGGCGCAGACCGCGTGGCGGGACAGCTGCAGCGCGCGGGGCTCAAGGTCGAGGTGATGCACAGCGACCGCAACATGACGCAGCGGGTGCGCGCGCTGGAGGCGTTCCGCGCCGGCGAGGTGCAGGTGCTGGTGGCGACCGACGTGGCGCAGCGCGGCATCGACGTGGAGGGGATCAGCCACGTCATCAACTACGACGCGCCCAAGGACCCCGAGGGGTACGTGCACCGGGTGGGCCGCACGGCGCGCGCGGGCGAGACGGGGGTGGCCATCACCTTCATGTCCGGCGGCGAGATCGGCGACGTGGCGGCGGTGGAGCACCTGCTGGGCTACCGCATCGCGCGGGTGAACGTCCCCGGCTACAGCGTCTTCGCGGACGAGAGCGGGGCGGAGGGCGAGCCGCAGGTGACCACCATCACCATGCCGGTGGACCGCAAGAAGGAAGAGCGTGCCGCCCGCGGACGCCGCATGGGCAAGCACGCCGGCCGCGAGCTTTCTCCCGAGGAACTGCAGAAGCTGCTCAAGG
>DATAAG010000747.1:0-6954 GCA_036260235.1 Longimicrobium sp. | reverse complement strand
TTGCCAACGGCGCCGGGCCCCCTCCGCGCACGGGCACGGTACTGCTGTGCCCGCGCGCTCCGTGGTCCCGGCCCTGCGGGCGCGCATCCCTCACGCGAACGGCAAGGTTACAGGGGACAGGTTACAGCCTGCGGCGCGTTCCGGGTGGGCGTGTACTCCCCCCCCGCGCAGTTTGCGGGAGGGGGTGCCGCGCGCCAGGCGCGCGGGGGCAGGCCCCCGGTGGCTTGTAGCAATCAGCGGAATTGGCGACCTTTCGGCACGCGCCGTCCGCATCTGTTTGGGCGCAGGCGTTTTTCCCGGGAGCCATGCCGACCGACCCCGCCGCCTCCGAAGAGCCGGGCATCCTCTTCGCGCGGAATCCCGTGCCCATGTGGGTCTTCGACCCGTTGACGCTGCGCATCCTGGCCGTGAACCAGGCGGCGGAGCGGCAGTACGGCTACTCCGCGGACGAGTTCCTGCGCCTGACCCTCACCGACCTGCGGCCGCCGGAGGAGATGGAGCGGCTGCACGCCGCCCTGCGCCGGGCGGCGGAGTCCGGCGCGGTCGTCGGCCGTGGCGAGGCGCGCCACCGGCGGCGCGACGGCACCCTGCTGGAGGTGGAGGTCACCACCCAGGACATCGTGTTCCGCGGGGAGCCCGCTCGGGTGGCGGTGGCGGTGGACGTCACCGGCCGCGCCCGCGCCGCGCGGCGGCTGGAGGCGCTGCAGGCCGTCACCGCCCGCCTGGCCACCGCCCTCACCCCCGGCGAGGTGGCCGACGCGGTGGTGGGCGAGGGCGTGCGCGTGCTGGGGGCGCACTCCGGCTCCGTGGCCTTGCTGGACGCGGCGCGGCAGGAGGTGGAGGTGGTGGGCGCCGTGGGCTACCCGGCGGAGGCGCTGGAGCGGTTCCGCCGCATTCCCCTCTCCGCCGCCTTTCCCCTGACCGACGCGGTGCGCCAGCCGGAGCCCGTCTTCCTGGCGGACGCGGCGGCGCGCGACGCCCGCTATCCCCACCTGGCGGAGCTGCGCCGGGCCAACGGCGGCGGCCCCATGGCGGCGGTGCCGCTGCTGCTGGACGGGAGCGCCATCGGCGCCCTGGGGCTGAACTTTCCCGAAGATTTCGTCCTGGACGACGAGGAGCGCGCCTTCGTCCTGTCGCTGGCGCGGCAGTGCGCGCAGGCGCTGCACCGCGCCCGGCTGTACGAGGAGGAGCGCCACTCCCGGCTGGCGGCGGAGCGGCTGCAGGCCCTCACGGAGGGCTTTTCCGGCGCGCTGACGGTGGCGCAGGTGGGCGAGGTGGCCATGCGACAGGGCGTCGCCGCGCTGGGCGCCTACGCCGGCGTGCTGGCGCTGCGCACCCCGGCGGGCGACGAGGTGGAGCTGCTGGCTTCCATCGGCTACCCGGAGGCGGCGTGCATGTCGGCGGGGCGGCGCTGGCGGGCGGATGCCAGCATCCCCATCGCCGAGGCCACGCGCACGGGTCGGCCGGTGTTCCTGGAGTCGCCGCAGGCGTGGGCGGCGCACTTTCGCACCGGGCACACCCCGCCCGCCACCAGCGCCAGCCAGGCGTGGGCCGCGGTCCCCATCGCGCTGGAGGACGGCACCCCCGGCGCGCTGCTGTGGACGTACGACCGGCCGCACCGCTTCGAGGCGCCGGAGCGGTCGCTGGTGCTCTCCATCTCCCGCCTGTGCGCCCAGGCGATGGACCGGGCGCGCCTGTACGAGGCGGAGCGCGCCGCCCGCGCGGAGCGCGACCACGCCCTGGCCCTGGCCGAGGCCGCGCGCGACCGGCTGCGCCTGGTCTTCGAGCAGGCGCCGGTGAGCATCGTCATCCTGCGGGGGCCGGAACACGTGGTGGAGTCGGCGAACGCCGCGTACATGGCCACGCTGCGGCACGGCCGGCGGGTGGAGGAGCTGCGCGGGCGCCCGGTGCGGCAGGCGCTTCCGGAGCTGGACGGGCAGGGGTTCTTCGAGCTGCTGGACGCCGTCTACGCCGCCGGCGAGCCGTACGTGGGCACGGAGGTCCCCGCCCGCATCGACCGCGACGGCGACGGGGTGGAGGAGGAGCTCCTGTACAACTTCGTCTACCAGCCGCTCTTCGGCGCCGACGGCGCGGTGGAGGGGATCTGCGCCGTGGGGGTGGACGTGACGGAGCTGTCGCGGGCGCGCCGGGCGGCGGAGGAGGCGAACCGGGCCAAGAGCCAGTTCCTGGCGACCATGAGCCACGAGCTGCGCACCCCGCTGAACGCTATCGGCGGGTACGCCCAGCTGCTGGAGATGGGGATCTTCGGCCCGGTGACGGAGGCGCAGCGCGACCACCTGGGCCGCATCCAGCGCAGCCAGGAGCACCTGCTGGGGCTCATCAACAACGTGCTGAACTTCGCGCGCATCGAGGCGGGGCGCGTGCAGTACGCCACCGAGGAGGTGCCGCTGCGCCAGGCGCTGCAGGGGATCACGGAGCTCATCCTGCCGCAGGCCCGCGAGCGGGGCGTGTGCCTGCACCCGGTGGAGTGCGAGCCGGAGCTGCGGGTGCGCGCGGACCCGGAGAAGTTCCGCCAGGTGGTGCTCAACCTGCTTTCCAACGCGGTCAAGTTCACCCCTGCCGGTGGGTCCGTCACCCTCTTGGCGTCTGCGATGGATGACGGGTTCGCGGCGGTGCGGGTGCGCGACACGGGGGTGGGGATCGCGCCGGAGCGCATCGGCGAGATCTTCGATCCGTTCGTCCAGGTGGGCCGCCACCTGGGCTCGCGCGACGAGGGCGTGGGGCTGGGGCTGTCCATCTCGCGCGACCTGGCGCGCGGCATGGGCGGCGACCTGACCTGCGAGAGCGTCCCCGGCCACGGCGCTACCTTCACCCTCACCCTCCCGCTCGCGTCTGCCGAGCTCTGAAAAGACGGGGCCTCACACGGAGTCAACGGAGTTAACGGAGGGCTGGACTCCGCTGACTCCGTTGATTCCGTGTGAGGCCAATCTTTTCAGCCGGCGACGATGCGGACGTTCGTGCCCCAGGGGTCCGCGGCCAGCCAGCCGCCGTCGATGCGGGCCGGCGCGTCGCCGGCGGCTTCCAGGCTGCGCGCGGCCGCGTCGGCGTCGGCGGGGCGGGGGAGGACGATCTCCCAGTCCAGCAGGCGCGCGTCGTTCTCGCCCGCGGGGGCGGCGCCGGGGCCGGCCCAGGTGTTCACCCCCAGGTGGTGGTGATAGCCGCCGGCCGACAGGAACAGCGCGCCCGGGTAGCTCCACACCACCTTGTCCAGCCCCAGCGCCTGGTGGTAGAACGCCGCCGCGGGCTCGATCCCGCCCACGTGCAGGTGCACGTGCCCGATGACCGTCCCCGCCGGCATCCCCGTCCACGGCTCGCCGCCCGCCGCGCGAACCAGGGAGTTCAGGTCCAGCGGGCGCGTGTCCATGGCCAGCTGCCGCTGCCCGTCGTAGCGCCAGGTGGAGCGGGGGCGGTCCGCGTAGACCTCGATCCCCAGCCCGTCGGGGTCGTTCAGGTACAGCGCCTCGCTCACCAGGTGGTCGCTGGCCCCCGCCCGCTCCCCGAGCGACGCCAGGTGCGCGACGAAGCGGCCCAGCGCGGCGCGGTCGGGAAGGAGGATGGCGTAGTGGTACAGCCCCAGCCGCCCGCGTCCCGGCGCGGGAGCGGCCCCGCGGCGCTCCCGCAGCACCACCAGCGGCCTGTCGTCGCCGTGCGCGCCGAGGGTGGCGCCGCCGGCGGTGCGGTCGATCACGCGGAGGCCAAGGACGTCCTGGTAGTACGCCAGCGAGCGCTCCAGGTCCGCCACCTGCAGACGCACCCGCCCCAGCCGCAGGCCTCCCGGCATCCGGAAGCCGCCCGGCGCGATCCCGTACGCGTCGCCCGCCTGCTGCACCGTATCCAGGTTGCTCATCGTCCTTCTCCGCGCTGCGAGGAAATCATTACACGGATAATTTATCTGTTGCAACGAATATCGTCAACAGATACAAAGGGTGTCACGCAGAGCAGCAGAGCAGCAGAGCAGCAGAGAACGGCTTCGGTTTCCTCTGCTGCTCTGCTGCTCTGCGTGACATGCCGTTCCTAATCCGCCGCGACGGCTTCCTGCTCCGCCAGCGCTTCGTCGGAGATGGGCGGCTCCTCCGGCTCCGGCGCCCGGGAAGGCGGCGGGTGCTTGAGCGCGGCGTGCGCGGCGGCCAGGCGCGCCACGGGGACGCGGTAGGGCGAGCAGGAGACGTAGTTCAGCCCCGCCTGGTGAAAGAACTCCACCGAGCGCGGGTCGCCGCCGTGCTCGCCGCAGACGCCCACCTTGAGGCCCGGCGACACGCCGCGCCCCAGCCGCGTGGCCATCTCCACCAGCTGCCCCACCCCCTCCACGTCCAGCGTCTGGAACGGGTCGTCCGGCAGCACCCCGCCCTCCACGTAGGAGGGGAGGAAGCGGCCCGCGTCGTCGCGCGACAGGCCGAACGTGGTCTGCGTGAGGTCGTTGGTGCCGAAGGAGAAGAACTGCGCGTGCCGGGCGATGCGGTCCGCCGTCAGCGCGGCGCGCGGCAGCTCGATCATCGTCCCCACCAGGTAGTCCACCCGCGCGTCGCACTGGTAGAACACCTCCTCCGCCACCTGGTCCACGATCTCCCGCTGCCGGCGCAGCTCCTCCGCCGTGCCCACCAGCGGGATCATGATCTCCGGGCAGACGCGCACCCCCTCCTTCTGCACGTTCACCGCGGCCTCGAAGATGGCCTGCGCCTGCATCCAGGTGATGTCCGGGTGGCTGATCCCCAGGCGGCAGCCGCGGTGGCCCAGCATGGGATTCGCCTCGTGGTGCGCCTCCACCCGCGCCCGCAGCTTGTCCGGGCTCTGCCTGAGCTTGCGCGCCAGGTCCTTGATCTCCGCCATCCCGTGCGGCAGGAACTCGTGCAGCGGCGGGTCCAGCAGGCGGATGGTGACCGGCAGCCCGTCCATCGCCCGGAAGATCCCCTCGAAGTCCGCGCGCTGCATCGGCAGCAGCTTGGCCACGGCGATGGCGCGCGCGGCGCCGCTGTCCGCCAGGATCATCTCGCGCACCGCGTCGATGCGGTCGCCCTCGAAGAACATGTGCTCCGTGCGGCAGAGCCCGATCCCCTCCGCCCCGAAGCGGCGGGCCACGGCCGCGTCGTTCGGGGTGTCGGCGTTGGTGCGCACGCGCAGGGTGCGGAAGCCGTCCGCCCACTCCATCAGCCGGCGGAAGTCGTCCCCGGGCTCCGGCTCCACCGTGGGGACGCGGCCCAGGATCACGCGCCCGGTGCTGCCGTCCAGGGTGATCCAGTCGCCTTCGTGCACCGTCACGTCTCCCACGGTGAAGCGGCGGCGCCCCTCGTCCATCTGCAGCTCCCCCGCGCCGGCCACGCAGCACTTGCCCATCCCCCGCGCCACCACCGCCGCGTGCGACGTCATCCCCCCGCGCGCCGTCAGGATCCCCTGCGCCGCCACCATCCCGTGGAAGTCCTCGGGCGAGGTCTCGCGGCGGACCAGGATGACCGGCTCGCGCAGCCCCCGCTCCGCCGCCTCGTCCGGGTTGAACAGCACCTGCCCCGACGCCGCGCCGGGCGAGGCGGGAAGCCCGGTCGTGAGCACCTGCACGCTGGCGTTCGGGTCCACCATGGGGTGGAGGAGCTGGTCCAGCTGCTCCGGCTTCACCCGCAGCACCGCCTCCTTCGGCGTGATGCGCCCCTCGTCCACCATCTCCACGGCGATGCGGACGGCGGCGCGGCCGGTGCGCTTGGCGCTGCGCGTCTGCAGCAGGTAGAGGCGCCCCTTCTCGACGGTGAACTCCAGGTCCTGCGCGTCGCGGTAGTGGTCCTCCAGCAGCCGCGCGGCTTCCAGGAACTCCGCGTAGGCGCCGGGAAGGGCCCGCGCCATCCCCTCGATGGGCAGCGGGTCGCGGATGCCGGCCACCACGTCCTCGCCCTGCGCGTTCACCAGGAACTCCCCGTACAGCCGCGGCTCGCCGGTCGACGGGTCGCGGGTGAAGGCCACGCCGGTGCCGCTGTCGTCGCCCATGTTGCCGAAGACCATGGAGCAGACGTTGACGGCGGTGCCCAGGTCGTCGCTGATGTTGTTGATTCGGCGGTACGCCTTCGCGCGCGGCGTTTCCCACGAGTTGAAGACGGCGTGGATGGCGCCCCACAGCTGGTCCTGCGGATCGTCGGGGAAGTCGGCGCCGGTCCTGGCGCGGACCAGCGCCTTGAACTCCGCGGTGAGCTCCCGCAGGTCGCCGGCGCCGAGCTGCGTGTCTTCCCTGACGCCGCGGGCGCGCTTGCGTTCTTCCAGCAGCCGCTCGAAGTGGTCCGCGTGCACGCCCAGCACCACGTCGGCGTACATCTGCACGAAGCGGCGGTAGCTGTCGAAGGCGAAGCGCTCGTCGCCGCTCTCGGCGGCCAGGGCGGCGGCGGTGGTGTCGTTCAGGCCGAGGTTGAGGATGGTGTCCATCATCCCCGGCATGCTGAACGCGGCGCCGGAGCGCACCGACACCAGCAGCGGCGACGCGCCCCCGCCGAAGGTCTTGCCGGTGGCCGCTTCCAGCCGCGCCAGCGCGGCCTGCACCTGCTCGCGCAGCCCGTCGGGGTAGGCGCCGGCGCGCAGGTACAGGCGGCAGACCTCGGTGGTGATGGTGAAGCCGGGGGGCACGGGCACGCCGATGCGGGCCATCTCTGCCAGGCCGGCGCCCTTGCCGCCCAGCAGGTCCCGCATGTCCTTGCTGCCCTCCGTCTGTCCCGCGCCAAAGAAATAGACGTACCGGTCCGCCATGGTGGATCGCTCGGGGTGCGTGTGCGTCTGGTGATTGGATGCCGCAGGGTCGCGGCGCCGTTTTCGGGCGCCGCGGGAGGTCGCTACGGCAAGTTCGGAGCCGATGCGGGAGTAGCGTTGAACGGGGTGACGGAGCGCTCACCCCATCACTCCATCACTCCATCACTCCATCACTCCATCACTCCATCACTCCATCACTCCATCACTCCATCACTC
>DATAAG010000746.1:0-8995 GCA_036260235.1 Longimicrobium sp. | reverse complement strand
GCGCTGGTGAACCGGCTCTTCGGGCTGCGCGGGGGACGCCGGACGCGGCTGGTGAACCTGGCCTTCGCGGCGGCGTTCTGCGTGGCGGTGGTGCTGCCGCTGCGGCTGCTGGCGGAGTTCAACCAGTGGATCGACGGCGGGCTGGTGATCGGACTCCTCGCCGTCGTCGCGCGCGCGTGGCGGGCCGCCTCGCCCACCGCCGCGCCCGCGACGCCGCACGCGCGCACGCTGCTGGTGGGGACGGCGGCGTTCTCCGCCACGCTCGCGTACGACCTGCTGAGCGAGTACTTCGTCTTCATCCCCGTCCCCCGCATCCTTCCCGGCGTGGGCGGCGCGTTCTGGATCGGCTTCCTGGTGTTCCTGGTGGCGGTGGGAACGGCGACGGCGGGGCAGTGGGCGCTGACGGAGGTGACGGCGCTGGTGGACCCGCTGACGGAGCTGTCGCGGCGCCACGTGCTGGAGGACGCGCTGCGGCGCGAGGCGGGGCGGCTCAAGCGCACGGGCGGCTCGCTGGCGCTGGTGATGGTGGACCTGGACCACTTCAAGCGCATCAACGACGGCTACGGCCACCGCGTGGGCGACCAGGTGCTGGCGCGGGTGGGGCGGCTGCTGCGCTCCAGCGCACGCAACCTGGACCTGCCGGCGCGCTTCGGGGGCGAGGAGTTCGCCGTGCTGCTGTACGACACGGACCTGGACGGCGCGCTGACCTTCGCGGAGCGCTTCCGCGGCAACCTGCGCGAGATGCGTGTGCCGGTGGAGGGGCGCGCGGCGGTGCAGGTGACGGCCAGCATCGGCGTGGCGGTGGGGTCGGACCTGGTGGACCCCGACGCACTGGTGGAGGCGGCGGACCGCGCCATGTACCGCGCCAAGAGCGAGGGCCGCGACCGCCTGGTGTCCGTCACGGTGGAAGGCCCCGACCGGGTGACCTCGTTCGTGGAGCGGTAGGGATCGACCTTTGCCTCCGGGCCGCACCCGCATCCGGAGCGGGTACACCCGCCGCTGAAAATGCCAGAAGCCCCGTCTCGCCGCCGCTGACGCGCCGGCGAGCGGGGCTTCAGCTGCTCCGGACCGGCCTCCGTGCACGGGGGCAGCGTACGGCACGAACGGTCCGCGAAGGCGGACATCGCGAAGTTCCGGCGGCGGCTTCAGTCGCTCCCCGGATGGGTTGTGAGGGGGGATTGACAGAAGCAAACAGAGTGACCACCTTGATACGCATGCGGCTGTCATCCGGCAACAGGGGCGATCGGGCGATGGGCAACTACGCGGAACGGCATCGGGAGCGCGGCAGGGGGCGCGGCCTGCTCTGGGGGGCGGCGCACGCGCTGGACCTGGGCGGGGTGCTGCTCGCGGAAAAGGAGTGGGCCGGCTTCGAGGCCGACGCCGAAGCGCTCAGGGGGGACTGGATGGTCGCACTCCACGGAGCCGACAGGGTTCTCCATGCCTCCGAAACCAGCGAAGCCGAGTAGGCAGGTCGCCGTAAAAAATCCCGAGGGTGAAGCAATGGCTGGGTCACAGAGTGGCCCAGCCATTTTGCGTCAGCCGCGGATCTTCCCTGCGGCCTTCGAGGTCACGGCCGCCTCGGCCTTTGCCGGCCCCCTTCCGCCGCCGGACCTGCTGGCGAAGTACGAGCGGGCGCTGCCGGGGCTGGCGGACCGGATCGTGGGGATGGCCGAGGCGGAAGGCGACCACCGCCGCAAGCTTCAGCACCGGGCCATGCGCCTGTCGGAGCTGGGACTGGCGGCCGCCTTCGTGATCGCGATGACGGCGCTGGGCGGCGGCATCTACCTGGTGCACGAGGGGAGCTCGCGCGAAGGGATGGGATCCATCCTCCTGGCCATCTCGTCGCTGGTGCTGGTGTTCCTCACCCGGGGAAAGCGGCACGCGGGAGAGGCTCCTCATCCGACGGGCAAATGACGCCCGCTGCGGCCGCCGTCCATCATCGACCTGACGAAAAAGCGGGCCGCGTCCACGCTGGACCCGGCCCGCCTCCATCGAACTGACGAGTGCCCGCACTGACTGACGCACTCGCGCACTCACCGCGACGCCGCCAGGATCGCCTCCATCTGGTCGGGCGAGAAGTGGTAGGCCTGGTTGCAGAAGTGGCACACCACCTCGGTGAACGGCTGGTCTTCCTCGTCGATGATGCGCCGCACCTCCTGGTGCCCCAGGCTCACGATGGCGGCCTCGAAGCGCTCGCGCGAGCACGGGCAGTGGAAGGAGACCTCCTGCCGCCCCCCGGAGACGTAGCCTTCCGGGAAGATGCGATCCAGCATCTGCTCGGGAGTGGTCCCTTCGCGCAGCAGCTCGGTGGGGTGCGGCAGCGCGGCGATGCGCTGCTCGATGGCGCCGACCTCGTCGTCGGAGAGGCCGGGGAGCAGCTGCACCAGGTATCCGCCCGCGGCTTCCACGCTCAAGTCCGGCATCACGAACACGCCGATCCCCACCGCCGAGGGGGTCTGCTCGCTCTTGGCCAGGTAGTACGCCAGGTCCTCGCCGATCTCGCCGGAGATCAGCTCGACCATGCCGCTGTAGGTCTCGCGCATCCCCAGGTCGCGGGTGACGGAGAGGTAGCCTTCGCTCCCCACGATGCCCCCCACGTTCAGCTTGCCGTTGCGGCTCTCCACGTGCACGTGCGGGTTGCCCACCAGCCCGCGCACCTGCCCGCGCCCGTTGGCGGTGGCCAGGACGCGGCGCACCGGCCCGTCGCCGCGCACGTCCACCGTGAGGAGCTGGTCCTCTTCCTTGAGGGTGGCGGCGGAAAGGAGGAGCGCGCCCATGGCGGTGCGCCCCAGCGCCGCGGTGACGGCGGGGTGCGTGTCGTGCCGGCGCTGCAGCTCGCGCACGACGCCGGTGGCGTCGAGCGCAAAGGCGCGCACGCGCTCGTCCAGCGCGGTGGCGCGCACCAGGTAGTCGTGGCTGGTCGCGGTCATGGAGATGGATCCCGATACGGAAGCCGCGGCCCGGGCAGAGTCGCCGGCCGCGGCGCAACGTTGTTGGGTACAACGATTTGGCTCCCGGGTTCCCGCGAATCCGGTGCTCCGGCCAGTGGGGTCTGGACAACAAGTGCACATCTGTCTACTTTGGCCGCTCTTGACACGTCCAACCTGTCTGTTTTATCATGTCGTGTGTGCCACGAGCGCAAGTGGGCATAGTGGTCAGCCCCCCGGTGGCGGCGACGAGCCGCCGTTTTCGCGAAATCCCGAACGCATCCCCCTCGAGGTCCTGCGCGACTTCGTAGGGGAGCAGGCCCGGCTGCACACCTACCGGGTGCTGGAAGAAGTGTGGGGTGTTGGGCACGAGACGCTGCGCAAGTTCGCCACGGGGCGCACGGTGCAGCCGCACCCGCGGCAGCGGGAGCTGTACGGTGCCATGTTCCTGGAACTGCACCCCAGCGGATACGTGCGCGAAAAGCGGGTGAACGGACCGAGGCCGCTGCAGCAGCTCAAGATGGTGCTGCCGCCGGATCCCGACGAAGCCAACCAGGTGCTGGACCGCATCTTCGCGCTGGCCGGCCGGCACCCGGACGAGCTTCCCGAGCAGGCGGCCGCGGTGCGCGCCTGGATGCGCACCCTGCTGAACGCGGAGTTCGAGGCGGAGACGCGGTACCGGAATGCCCGCCGGCCACCCGGCGGGGGCAACGGCAGAGGGTGAGAACGGCGGCCCCGAACGCACGAGTTCGGGGCCGCGTTCCGTTCTCGGCGGATCGCGCCGCGCACCGTTCCGCCGGACGTGGTGCACTCCTTGCCCCTGCGGGGGCGGACCGAGTGCATTCCGCCCCACGGGAGCCCCGGATGGCCAAAGAACCCCCGGAGGAAAAAGCGGCGCCCCGCGTCCCCGCCGACGCCGTGGCCCAGCCGCGCGACGCGCTGTCGGACCGGCTGCGCCCGGTGCACCTGTACCGCGCCGTGGCGCTGGCCTTTCTGCTGGCGCTGCTCTACCACTACTGGGACAGGATCACGCAGGTGCTGCTGCTGGGGTACGCGGCGGCCATCCTGGCGGTGATCCTGAACGCCCTGCGCGCCCGGCTGCGGATCCAGCGCAAGTGGCTGGCGGCCATCGTGGGGGTGGTGGTGATCGGCTCGTTCGTCGCGATCGTAGGCCTGGGGATGCCGGTGCTGATCGACCAGGCGAAGGGAATCTTCCAGACGGGGCCGCAGCTGGAGGAGCAGATCGCGAAGTGGGAGCAGGCGATTCGGCAGCGGACGGGGATGAACATCGACATCCCGCATCCCTCCAGCCTGTTCCAGGGCGGGGGCGGCGGGTCCGGCGCGATGTCGCGCGCCTCGCAGGTCGTGGAGGCGCTCCTCATCCCGTTCGTGCTCTTCTTCGGCGGGCTGTTCGCGCTGGCCAAGCCCAACGACCGGCTGCTCACGCCCATGCTGCGCGTGCTGCCGAACGAGCTGCGGCTGGCGTGGTACCGCATCTTTCAGCTGCTGGGCGAGCGGCTGATCGGCTGGGCCAAGGGCACCGCGATGGCCATGGCGGGAGTGGGGATCCTCAGCGTGATCGCGTTCCTGCTGATCGGGGTGCCCAACGCGGTGGCGCTGGGGCTGTTCAACGGGATGGTGGAGTTCATCCCGCTCTTCGGCCCGTTCCTGGGCGGCCTCACCGCCACGGTGGTCGCGTTCCTGGACGATCCGCAGAAGGCGCTGCTGGTGGCGATCGCCGCGCTGGCCATCCAGCAGATCGAGGCGAACCTGATCACCCCGTGGTCCATGTCGCACAACGCCGAGGTGCACCCGTTCGTCACCCTCTTCGGGCTGGTGCTGTTCGGCAGCCTGTTCGGGTTCCTGGGCGTGCTGCTGGCGGTGCCGCTGGTGCTGCTGGTGTGGACCCTGGTGCAGGTGCTGTGGGTGGAGCGCGCCATCGACACCGACAAGGACCGCATCGCGCCCGTGGTGAGCGAGTAGGGAGGCCGCCCGGGTGCGAGGGCCCGCCCCTCCGGGCTCGCATGACTCGCCCACCTTTCCCAAACCCCTCCGGGGAAGTTGCGATCCGGCCGGTGCATCGGGGCGGATCGGCAGGCATCCCGCTGCGTCCGCGAGGGCCCCCCTCCCCCCGACCCCCTTCCCCGCTCCACGGGAGAGGGGGAGAATTCGATCGCGCCGCGACGATCTCGACCCACTTCCCGAAACCCTCGCGTGCACCCGCGATCGCGGCTAGGTTATACCGGATCCGGAAAAACACCTGTCATCCTGAGGGAGCGCCCGCACCGAACCCACGGATGAGCAGGGAGCGTGTGGCGCGACCGAAGAATCTCCCGCCCTCTCGCACCGAGCCCTGCCCCGGACGTAGTCCGGGGAACTCACCACGACCGTGAGATCCTGCCGCCCAGCGTACAGATTCTTCGGTCGGCGCGGGAGGCCCGTGAGCGGCCCGCAGGATCCGTCGGCCGCCTCCTGAGAATGACAGTTCATCCGGATTCGGTATTCGCGTGGATGCCGGATCAGAGGAACCCGCTGCGACCTCCCTCTTCCTCATGACGCGGATCGTCCGCACACTCGCGACGGTGGCGGCGCTGGGGCTGGGCGGCTGCGCGTCGGCGGCGCGCACCGGCCCGGCCATCACCGACGCGGAGTCGCTCGTGCGCGCCATGCACGATCGCTACGCGGGGCGGTGGTACCGGACCCTTTCCTTTACGCAGACGACCACGCGGGTGCTGCCCAACGACTCGGTGCACGTGGAGGAGTGGCGCGAGTGGGCGGCGATCCCGGGGCGACTGCGCATCGAGATGGGGGCGCCGGAAGAGGGGCGCGTGGCGGTGTTCGCCAACGACAGCACCTACGCGCTGCAGCACGGCCGCGTGGTGCGCCGGGTGGACCGGATGAACCCGCTGCTCACGCTGGGCTTCGACGTGTACGGGCAGGCGCCGGAGCGCACGCTGGACCAGCTGCGGCGGCAGGGCTTCGACCTGTCGCGCTTTCACGTGGACACGCTGGAAGGCACCCCCGTCTACGTGGTGGGCGCGGCGCGGGGAGACACGGCGAGCAGGCAGTTCGCGGTGGAGGCGGAGCGGCTGCTCTTCGTGCGGCTGCTGGAGCCCGTCCCCAACCAGCCGGGGAGGATGCAGCACGTGTGGTTCCGCAGGTACGAGCCGCTGGGGGGCGGGTGGATCGCGCCCGAGGTGGAGATCCTGGTGGGCGGGCGGCGCGTCTTCCACGAGGTCTACGCCAACGTCCGCATCGGCGAGGCGCTGGACCCCGCGATGTTCGCCGTTCCCGCGGGCGGCTGAACGCGCGGCCGTTCCTGCATCCTTTCCTTCCCGCTCCTCCGTTCCGATGAGCGACACCGATCCGTACGATGTCCGCAGCGCCCCCACCCCCACGGTGCTCCGGATCATCCGCATGGCGCTGCTGGGCGGCGTGGTGATGTTCGGCGCGGCGGTCACCTACCTGGTGCGCCAGAACCCGCCGGACACGCCGCAGGCGGCCCGGGCGCTGCAGTACGTCAACATCGCCTTCCTGATCGGCGCGGCGACGGGCGTGCTGTACCTGCAGCGCAGGCACGACGCGGAGCGCGACCCCGCGCGGCGCTCCACCTGGAACATCGTCGCATGGGCGCTGGGCGAGGCCACGGCGATGTTCGGCGGGGTGCACTACCTGCTGTCGGGCAGCCCCATCCCCTACCTGGTGGGGCTGGCGATGCTGATCGCCTCGTTCGTGCTGGTGCCGATCCGCGAGTGATCCGCGGCTGTCACGAAGCGTTCCGCCCCTGCGTTCTGTCTGCGCCGGAACCCGGGCGCCGCACCACACGATGCTCCCATTGAACCGACCGGTCCCTCCATGCGCACCCTTGTGAACATCGCCGCGGCCGCCGCGCTCGTGCTGGTGGGGTCCGGCTGCCCCCTGGACCCCCCCGAGCGGGTGGAGCGGCTGGGCATCATCCAGGTCCTTCCCGACTTTCCGGCCGACGTGGGCGTGCCGCAGACTGCCGCCGCGGGCGAGCCGTTCGTGGCATCGGTGGTCACGCGCGGCAGCGGGTGCCTCACCGCCGGCTCCACCCGCGTGCGCAGGGGCGGGATGATGGCCGACGTGCGGCCCTACGACCTGGACCTGGGCGAGCGCGACTGCGACACCAACGTCGTGTTCCACCAGCACGTCGCCACGCTCTCGTTCGACCAGGCCGGCCCGGCGACGGTGCGCTTCATCGGCATCGGGTACCCGGGAGGAGAGATCGTCACCGTCACCCGCACCGTCACCATCACCAGCCCGTAGATGCCCGGCGCCGACCCGACCACCCGCTTCTCCGACCGCGTGCAGAACTACGTGCGCTACCGCCCCGGCTATCCGCCGGCGGTGCTGGAGGTGCTGCGGGCGGAGACGGGGCTGGCGCCGGGACGGGCGGTGGCGGACGTGGGATCGGGGACGGGGATCTCGGCGAAGCTCTTTCTGGACGCGGGGCACCCGGTCTTCGCGGTGGAGCCCAACGCGGAGATGCGCGCCGCCGCGGAGGCCATGCTGGGCGGCGATCCCCGCTTTCACAGCGTGGACGGCAGCGCGGAAGCCACCACGCTGCCGGACGCGAGCGTGGACCTGGTGGTGGCGGCGCAGGCCTTCCACTGGTTCGACCCCGCGCGGGTCGCCGGCGAGTGGCGCCGCATCCTGCGCCCCGGCGGGTGGATCGTCCTGCTGTGGAACACGCGGCGCACGGACAGCACGCCGTTCCTGCGCGCGTACGAGGCGCTGCTCCGCGAGCACGGCACCGACTACACCGCGGTGAACCACGAGAACGTGACGGACGAGTCGCTGCGCGCGGTGCTGGGCGAGGGATACGGAGCGCGCGTGGTGCCCAACGAGCAGGTGTTCGACTTCGAGGGGTTGAAGGGGCGGCTGCTTTCCTCCTCCTACGCGCCCAACGTGGACCATCCCGGCTACGAGCCGATGGCGGCCGCGCTGGACCGCATCTTCCGCGAGCACCAGCAGGACGGCCGCGTGGTCTTCGAGTACGACACGGAGATCTACTTCGGCCGCGTGGATTGATCCGGAAAAGAAGATGCGTCACACGGAGTCAACGGAGTTAGCGGAGTCGTCCTCTGCTAGCTCCGCTGACTCTGTGTGAGGCCAGAGCGGTAAGGCTTTCCCGATGCACAAACGCGGAGGGCGCGGTGAGAGCCGTCTCCGCGCGCTTCGCGTTATCTTCGATGTGCGGCCACCCAACGGACGCAGGCGGGCAGCGGTAGTATGCTCCGGAACGCCGCGCGGCGGGCGCGGCGAACGGTAGTCCCGCGGAGAAGGTCCCCGACGATGAAGATCCCTGTTCGATATGCGGTGGCTGCGCTCCTGGCCGCCGCTGCCGCGGTCCCGGCCGCGGCGCAGCCCGGCCCGGAACCCTCGTTCCGCGAGGCTGCGGAGCGCCGGCCCTTCGAGCTGCTGCTGCGCCACCGGGACGCGCTGGGGCTCACCGACGTGCAGGTGCGGCAGCTGGAGACGATCGGTGAGCGGCTGGAGCAGCAGAACGCACCGTTGCGCCAGAGACTGGTGCAGGAGCACCACCGGTGGCGCGAGGAGCGCCGTGCGCAACTGGAGCGCATGACGCCCGAGCAGCGCCGGGAAGAGCTGCGGCGCATGCGCGGCCGGCGCGGCGAGCCGCCCGTGCCGGAGGCGCTGCGCCCGACGGTCTACCAGATGCGCCTGAACATCAACGACGCCATGCACCAGGCGCAGAGCGTCCTCACGCCCGCACAGCGGCTGCGCGCGCAGGACATCCTGCGGCGCGAGGTGCGCCCCCTGGGCCGCGCCCGCGCGGAGGAGCTCCGCGCCCGCCGCCGCGGGCAGGAGGCGGAGCGGACGCGGCGGCGTCCGGAACCCCGGCACCCGTGAACGCCGCCGCCGCGTCCATCCCGGTGGAGCTGGCGCCGCCGCGCGCCGCCGTCCCGGCCGATGACGAGCCCGCGCTGGTGGAGCGCGTCCGCCGCGGCGACCCCGCGGCGTTCGACGCGCTGGTGACGCGCTACATGCGGCGCGCGTTCTCCGTGGCGTACCGGCTGCTGGGCAAC
>DATAAG010000745.1:0-12901 GCA_036260235.1 Longimicrobium sp. | reverse complement strand
CCGCCCGGCGCCGCCTCCCGCCCTCCGAAATCAGACGCAGGGGCCCGTCCGCGGCGGCCGCCGTAAGGGTGCCCGGCGCGACGTCACGATCTACCGGAGTCAATCCATGCGCAGAGCGATCACCATCCCCGCGGCCGGCATCTTCCTGGCGACCGGGGCGGTCCTCACCGCGACGGCCAAGGAGCGGCCCGGTGCCGCGGCCGACGTCCTTCCCCACGCGGTCCGCGTCACCGTCGCCCAGGAAGGGACCTGGACGGCGGAGGCCCGGGAGGACGGGCGCATCCAGCTCACCATCCACTGGGAGCGGCACTCCAACTGGGGGCAGCCGTTCGACCGCGCGGAGCTGCGCGGGGTCACGGACGAGCAGATCCGGGCGGCGACTTCCACCCCGGTCACCTTCCGCGTGGAGCGCGAGGCGGGCGCCCTGGACTTCGAGGGGAACTTCCGCGAGGGGCGCGGCGCCGGCCACTTCCGCTTCCATCCGGACCGCGGCTTCGCGGCCACCCTGCGCTCGCTGGGGATCAGCGACGCGGACCGCGTCACGGACAGGGACCTGCTGGTGCTCACCATGGGCAACGCGTCCTCCGCCTCCCTCCGCGAGCTCGCCTCGCTCGGCGTCCGCGCGCGGGAGCTGGAGGAGGTGATCGACCTCTCCATCCACCGCGTCACCCCGGAGTACGTGCGGGAGCTGCGGGGACTGGGGCTGGAGGGGACGAACACGGTGGAGGGCGTGGTGGAGATGCGCATCCACGGGATCAGCGCGGCGTTCGTGCGCGAGCTGGAGTCGGTGGGGTACCGCGGCCTGTCCCGCGACCAGCTGCTGGAGATGGGGATCCACGGCGTGGGCGCGGAGCAGGTGCGCGAGCTCGGCGAGCTGGGCTACCGCGACCTGACGGCGCGCCAGCTGGTGGACATGCGCATCCACGGGGTGACGGCGGAGTACGTCCGCTCCATGCGCCAGGCCGGCTTCGGCGACCTGTCGCCCGAGGCGCTGGTGGACCTGCGCATCCACAACGTCTCCGCGCGCTACGTCCGCGAGCTGGCGGAGGCGGGGTTCCGCGGCCTCTCCCGCGAGCAGGTGATGCAGATGGGGCTGCACGGGGTGACGCCGGAGTACATCCGCGAGATGCGCGAGGCGGGCTTCCGCGACCTGGGCCCGGAGGAGCTGGCGGACCTGCGCATCCACAACGTCACCGCGCGTTACGTGCGCGAGCTGGCGGCGCTGGGGTACCGCGGCCTCTCGCTGGAGCAGGTGATGCAGATGGGGATCCACGGGGTGACGCCGGAGTTCATCCGCGAGGTGCGCGAGGCCGGCTTCCGCGACCTTTCCGCCGAGACGCTGGTGCAGATGAAGATCCACGGCATCGGCTCGGAGTACGTCCGCGGCCCCCGCCGCAACCGCTGACCCGGGAACCCGGCCGCCCACGGGCGGGACCGCGCCGGGAGGCGTGCGCTCGCGGACTCCGGGCCGGCGGAGGGTAGCCGGGAGCGCCGCCGGCAGGCCGGGGTCAAACGGGCACCCGATCGTACGTTCACCCTACAACCTTTCGGCCGGGCGCCGCATCCAAACGCCGGCCTGCACGGAACCCATCGTCCTCCCTCCCGGCTGGTGCACATGCACACTCTCCGTAAGCGCGCTGGACTCCTCGCCGCCCTGCTGGTCGTGGCCGCGCCCGCGGCCGCGCAGAACGGCGCGCACTCCTCCGGCCCCACGCCGCCGCGCGTGCAGGCGGTGGAGCGCACCGTTCCCATCGTGCTGGACGGGGTGCTGGACGAGGCGGTGTGGCAGGGCGCGGCCCCCGCCACGAACTTCACCCAGCAGGATCCCAACGAGGGACAGCCCGCCTCGCAGCGGACGGAGATCCGCCTGGCCTACGACGCCGAGGCGCTGTACATCGGCGCACGGATGTTCGACTCGCTGGGCGCCCGGGGCGTGCGCACCCGGCTGGGGCGCCGCGACCAGGACATCGAGTCCGACTACATCGAGTTCGTGCTGGACACGTACCACGACCATACCGGGCGCACCATCCTGCAGATCAACCCTTCCGGCGTGAAGTTCGACGCCGGCCAGGCCTCGTCGTACGCGGACCCGTCGTGGGACCCGGTGTGGGCCGCGGAGACGCGCATCGACTCGCTGGGGTGGACGGCGGAGATGCGCATCCCCTTCAGCCAGCTGCGCTTTCCCCGCGACACGGTGCAGACCTGGGGAATGCAGGTGTGGCGCTACGTGCAGCGGCTGAACGAGATCTCCATGTGGAGCTTCTGGGGGAAGCGCGAGAACGGCGGTCCGGCGCGCTTCGGCCACGTGGAGGGGCTGCGGGCGCCGCGCAACCGCGGGCGGATGGAGCTGCTTCCCTACGCGCTCACCCGCGCCAGCTACGTGACCCCCGACCAGCCCGGCAGCCCCTTCCAGGACGGCCAGGACTACGACATGCGGATCGGCGGGGACGTCAAGTACCAGCTCAGCTCCACCCTCACCCTGGACGCCACCATCAACCCGGACTTCGGGCAGGTGGAGGTGGACCCGGCGGTGGTGAACCTGTCCGCCTTCGAGACCTTCTACGAGGAGAAGCGCCCCTTCTTCGTGGAGGGGAGCGGGCTCTTCGGCTTCGGCGGCTTCTCCTGCATCAACTGCAGCAACGTGCAGTCGATGTCGCTCTTCTACTCGCGCCGCATCGGCCGGCAGCCGCAGGGGTTCGTGACGCTGGAGGACGCGGAGTTCACCCACACGCCGGAGAACAGCACCATCCTGGCCGCCGCCAAGGTGACGGGGCGCACCCGCGGCGGGCTGCAGCTGGGGCTGCTGGAGGCCTTCACCCGCAGCGAGCGGGCGCTGGTGCAGGACTCGTTCGGGGTGCGGCACACGGAGGAGGTGGAGCCGGCCACCAACTACCTGGTCGCGCGCACCCGGCGCAACTTCCGCGGCGGCAACGCCACGGTGGGGGCGATGGCGACGTCGGTGATCCGCTGGTTCGACTCGGACGTGCTGGAGCGGCGCCTGCCGGGGCACGCGGAGGCGGTGGGGGTGGACTGGGAGATGTGGTGGCGCAACCGCACCTACCGGCTGATGGGGAACTTCGCCCTCAGCAACGCCTCCGGCGACTCGTCGGCCATCGCGCGGCTGCAGACGCTCCCCGCGCGCTATTTCCAGCGCCCGGACCGCACCAGCGGCAGCAACGGCCTCTTCAGCGACCTGCTGGACACCCGCGCCACCTCGCTGCGCGGCTACGGCGGCTACATGCGCCTGGCCAAGGACGCGGGCGACTGGCAGTGGGAGGGCGCGGTGAACTACCGCAGCCCGGGCTTCGAGGTGAACGACGCCGCCTTCCTCTCCCGCGCCGACTACGTGTGGACGCTGGGGAACGTGATGCGGGTGTGGAACACGCCCACGCGCCACTACCGCAACTGGGTGGCGATCTTCGGCGGGCAGCACGAGGTGAACTTCGACGGCGACCGCACGGCGGCGCAGCTGCACGCGTTCACCGGCGGGCAGCTGGCCAACTACTGGAACCTGGCGTTCTACGCCGAGGTGTACCCGCAGGTGAGCGACGACCGCGCCTCGCGCGGGGGGCCCGTGGTGCGCCGGCGGGGCGGGTACCTGCTGCACAGCCGCATGAGCACCGACTCGCGCAGGCCGCTGGTGTTCTCCATCGCCGGCAACCACCTGGCGTACGGGGACGGCGGCCGCTACCTCGGGATCAATGGAAGCCTGCGCGTGAAGCCCGCGCCCAACGTGCAGTTCTCCATCGGGCCCGCGTACAACTACGAAAAGTCCACCGCGCAGTTCGTGCTGCGGCGCGCGGACGCGACGGCCACGCACTTCATGGGGCAGCGGGCGGTGTTCGCGGACCTGGAGCAGAACGAGCTCTCCATGAACACGCGGCTGAACTGGACCTTCACGCCCACGCTGACGCTGGAGCTGTTCGCGCAGCCGTTCGTCTTCGCCGGCGACTACTCCAATTTCAAGGAATACACGGGGACGCGGACGACGGAGACGATGGTGTACGGCGAGGACTTCGGCACCATCTGCTTCAACGAAGCCGCCAACCGCTACACGGCGGACCCCAACGGCGACTGCAACGCGGCGGGAGGGGGCTCGGCGCAGGCGTTCAGCTTCGGCAACCCGGACCTGAACTTCCGCTCGCTGCGCGGCAACGCGGTGCTCCGGTGGGAGTACCGGCCGGGGAGCACGCTCTTCGTGGTGTGGCAGCAGCAGCGGGCCGGCGCGACGCCGTTCGGCGACTTCGACTTCGGGCGCGACGCCGGGGCGATCTTCGAGCAGCGGCCGGACAACATCTTCGTGATCAAGGCGAGCTACTGGATCGGGCGGTAGGGAATAGGGAATAGGGAATAGGGAGTAGGGAATAGGGAATAGCCTGCAACGGCGAGGGGACAGGGGACAGGTTACAGGTTACAGGGAACAGCCTGGTCCCCTGGCTGGAATGAGGAGCGGGCGACCTCCCGCCGGAGCGGGTGAACCCGCCGCAACAACCGCGGAAAGCCCCGCAAACAGCGCGGGGCTTCAACTGCCCGAAGGCGGCCTCCGTGCACGTCGCCGGGCGTGCGGCAGGAACCGTGTCCGCGAAGGCGGACAGTCTGTAGTCGTTGCGGCGATTTCAATCGCTGGGGGCTGGGAGCCTGCCTTCCCAGCGTTCGAACATCTGAATCCATGAGAAAGCTCCTGAACGGGCTGTTGCTGGCTGCAGCCTGCACGGCCACCTCCGCCGGCGCGCAGCAGGCGGATCCGGCGTCGGCCAGCCTGGCGATCACGCACGTGACGGTGGTGGACGTGGCCGGTGGATCCTCCCGGGCGGACCAGACGGTGCTGGTCGCGGGGAACCGCATCTTGGCGGTGGGGCCGGCCGCCGGGGTGCGCGTCCCGGCGGGCGCGCGGGTGGTGGACGGGGCGGGGAAGTACCTGATCCCGGGGCTGTGGGACATGCATGCGCACATCACCGACCGCAGGGCGTCGCTCAACCTGTACGTGGCGAACGGGGTGACGGCGGTGCGCGACATGGGCGCCATCCGCTTCGCCACCGCGAAGGCGTGGCGCGACAGCATCGCCGCGGGGTGGATGCAGGGGCCGCGGATGCGCATCGCCACGCCGATCGTGGAGCGGCCGGACTGGCTGGCGTGGGTGGACAGCATCAACCCCGGCGCACCCTGGCTCGCGGAGCGCTTCGGCCCCACCTCGCCCGAGCACGCGGTGCGCTGGCTGGATTCCGTCGCGGCGCTGGGGCCGGACCACGTGAAGGTGCGCAACTGGCCCCGCGACACCACGGTCAGCCGCGCCCTGGTCAACCGGGCGAGGGAGCTGGGGCTGCCGGTGTACGCGCACGCCAACGAGCCCTTCCCGCGCAGCGGCGTGAGCAGTTACGAGCACAGCATCTTTCCGCCGCTGCAGATCTCGCCCGCGGCGCGCGACTCGCTCTGGCGGAAGTGGGCGGCGGCGGGGACCGGCATCGTCCCCACGCTGGTGACGTGGCCGGAGCGGCTGCAGCCCCTGGACTCGCTGATCGCGAAGATCGACCCCGCGCGCAACCCGATGTACCGCTACGCCTCGGCGGAACAGATCGCGGAGTGGCGGGAGGAATACCGGTCGCGCGTGCACGAGACGCCGGTCGACTGGACCGCCTTCTACCAGGCGGCGGTGACCAACGCCCGCGAGATGCACGCGGCCGGCGTCACCCTGATGGCCGGGTCCGACGGCGGCCTCCCCACGGTGTTCCCCGGCTTCGGCCTGCACGACGAGCTGGTGCAGCTGGTCACGCTCGCCGGGATGACGCCGCTGGAGGCGCTCCGCGCGGCGACCCTCGCCCCGGCGCGCTTCCTGGGGCTGGCGGATTCGCTCGGCACGGTGGAGGCGGGCAAGCTGGCGGACCTGGTGCTGCTGGACGCCGACCCCCTGGCCGACGTGAGCAACACGCGCCGCATCCACGCCGTCATCCTCAACGGCCGCCACCTGGACCGGCAGGCGCTCGACGCGCTGCTTGCCGAGGTGGAGAGGATGTCGGGGCACTGACATCACCTGAAAGGGCCTCACGCAGAGTCAGCAGAGTCAGCAGAGGAAAACTCCGCTGACTCTGCTGACCCTGTGTGAGGCCCATCGTTTGTCCCGCATGCAACCTTCTCCGGGGCTGAAGGCACGCAGTGGTCGCATGATCTCACCGCGGGCGCGCCTCATCTCACGATCAGCCTCCAGGGGAAGGGAATCCGGCCGATGAACACCCCCATGCGCCATGTTTCCGCGGCAGTCGCTGTCCTTGTGCTGTGGCCGGCCGCGCTGCGCGGCCAGGCTCCCGATCCGGCCGATTCGTTGGAAGGCACCTGGGCAAGCGAAACGGTCTTCCAGACCTCGTTGCGCGGCGAGCTGGAGGTGCGGCGGGAGGGGGATGGATGGCGCGCCACCCTCGCCGGCGCGGAGTCGCGGTTCGGCGTCACCGGAGACAGCGTCCGCTTCGGCTTTCCCGGCGGCCGGGGCGGATTTCGCGGCGTGCTGGCGGCGGACGGGACGATCACGGGCTTCTGGCTGCAGCCTTCCGGCGAGACGGAGGACCGCCAGGACCCCGGCGGCTCCGGGCAGCCCTTCGCCACGCCCCTCGTCCTGCGGCGCGAGGGCGACGCGTGGCGCGGGACGGTGCGGCCGCTGGACGACCGCTTCACGCTCTGGCTGCGCATCTTCCGCAACGAGCAGGGGACGCTGGTCGGCGCGTTCCGCAACCCGGAGATGAACTCGCGCGGCGGCGCCTCGCAGTTCCGCGTGACGCGGCAGGGCGACTCCGTCTGGTTCAGCGTCCGGCCGGACACGGCGATGCCGGAGATCCGCCACGGCGCGGCGCTGGTCCGCTCGCCCGACCGGCTGCGCATCTTCTGGCGCGACCTGGGCCGGACGCTGGAGCTGGCGCGCCACACGCCCGCCGAGGCGGCCGCCTTCTTCCCGCGCCCGCCCGGCGAGCCCGCGTACGCCTACCGCCCGCCGCCGGAGACGGGGGATGGATGGCGGACGGCGCGCGCGTCGGAGATGGGGATGGACGAGGAGGCGCTCGCCGGCGCGGTGCAGGGGGTGATCGACGGCGACCCCGCCGCGCGGCGGCCGAACCTCATCCACTCCCTGCTGGTGGCGCGACGCGGGCGGCTGGTGCTGGAGGAGTACTTCTTCGGCCACGGGCGCGACACGCCGCACGACATCCGCTCGGTGGGCAAGACCTTCGGCTCGGTGATGCTGGGCGCGGCCATGCGGGAGGGCGCGCCGCTCTCGGCGCAGACGCGGATCTACGACGTGCTCGCCGGGATGGGGCCGTTCGCCCATCCCGATCCGCGCAAGGCCCGGATCACCCTGGCCCACCTGATGACCCACACCGCCGGCCTGGCCTGCGACGACAACGACGACGCCTCGCCCGGCAACGAGGGGACGATGCAGACGCAGCGGGCGCAGCCGGACTGGTGGAAGTACACGCTGGACCTGCCGATGGCGCACGATCCCGGCACCCGCTACGCCTACTGCTCGGCGAACGCGAACCTGGTGGGCGCGGCGCTGACCGCCGGGACGCGCACCTGGCTGCCGGAGCTGTTCCGGAGGACGATCGCGGAGCCGCTGCAGTTCGGGCCCTGGTACTGGAACCTGATGCCCACCGGGGAGGGCTACCTGGGCGGCGGCGCCTTCCTGCGCCCGCGCGACCTGCTGAAGATCGGGCAGGCGTTCCTGGACGGCGGGGTGTGGAACGGCCGGCGGATCGTGGATTCGGCGTGGGTGGCGCTTTCCACCGCGGTGCACGCGGAGATCTCGCCGGCGACGACGGGGCTGAGCGCGGAGGACTTTCCGAACTTCTACGGCGAGGGGCTGGACGGGTACGCCTGGCACCTCAGCACGTTCACTTCCGGCGGGCGAGGCTATCAGACGTACCAGGCGACCGGCAACGGCGGCCAAGTCCTGATCGTGGTGCCCGAGCTGGACCTGGTCGTCGTCTTCACCGGCGGCAACTACATGCAGGGCGGCATCTGGGGCCGCTGGGGCCAGGAGATCGTCGGCGACCGCATCATCCCGGCGATCCGCCGGTGACGGCGGAGAACCTGGACGGGTGAGGAAAGGGTTTTCGCGATCGCATCTCCGGGTCGTGGTCCCGGCACGCGCCGTCGTTCCGGAGCCGGGTTGCGCGGCTGCCGTCAGGGGCCGGCCAGCACCGCGACCGTCGAGAGCACCATCGCGATCACCAGCAGCGCGAAGGATACGTCCATCGCCACGCGCAGTCCGGTGGAGAGGGGGCGCCGCGCCCAGCGTGGCGGCGGCGCGGCAGGCTCCGCGACCGTACCCGAACGGGCCGGAAGCGCGGCATCACAGAGCAGCCCGCTGAAATGGAAGGGGTCCAGGCGATACTTTCCCCGGCGCCTGCGATCGTACTCCGACTCGGTGTCCTGCCGTCTGGCAATGCCGGTTCTGAAGAGCCGCAGCGGGGCGTGCGCCACGGCACGATTGGGGGATCCGGGCGCCATCTGCGCCCATGCCCCATCCAGAGTCTCCCTGAGGAAGTCCATGTCGGTGGAGTCGCTCACCAGCAGGATTACGCGGGAAAGCGGTACCTCGTCCACCAGCCTCCCCAGCTCGTACGCGCAGCCGCGGTGCGCAGACGTCAGACTCGCCAGGTCCATCACCACCACGTCGGCCGACGCGAGCAGCCGGCCGAGCGCCAGCTTCCACGTGGCTTCGGTGCATTGCAGCGAGTTGACGCCAAAGCGCAGCGCGCGGTCGCGCGCCGCGGTGAAGCGCCCCAGCTCGCGCTCCAGCTCCGCGGCGTCCTCCACAACCGAGTCCTCGACGCGGTGGGTGAGCAGGTTCAGCACGTCCGAGGCCTTCCGTCCTGTCGTTCCCGGCCCGTCCAGCCGCTGGATGAGCCCCACGCCCAGCCACGGCCGGGTGAGCGCGACCAGGTCGAAGAACTCGCCCAGGTCCGGAACCTCCGGATCGCCAAAGACGCGCAGCATCAGCAGCCGGAGTGGCGGCTGGCACGGGTGCGCGCGCTCGACCCGGCGCAGCGCGCGCCGGGTCCACACCACGCAGGAGAGCACCACGGACAGGCACAGCGCGCTGAACACCGCCCCCCTGGTGTCGCCCGCCCCGGCAAAGTACAGCGGTGCCGAGAGTAGCACGACCATCATCCAGACGGCGGTCAGCGCCAGCAGGCCCCACGGCTGGATCGACGATTTCGCGCCCCACCAGGTGAAGAGCGCCGCCTTGTAGGCGGGTGCGCCGAGCGCTGCCTGGAACCACCTTTCGCCGGCGTGCGGATCATACGTTCGTTCGCTGCCGCTGATCTGGCCGAGAAGGGTTGGAAGCTGCCGCAGCTTCCCGCCGAGAACAGCGCGCGACAGGAGAAGGACTCCCATCCAGCCGAGAAGCCACAGCGCGACGCTTCGGGACCCGTGCGCGCCCGAGAGCCAGAAGGCGAGGGCGAGGGCCATGTATCCGGTCACCAGGCCGGCGAGCCCGCGAAAGCGGATACGCCGCACGACGAGCGCTCGCCGCGAGTTCTCCCGCAGCCGCTCCATGCTCTGGCCCGAGGGCGCCGCCATCTCGCCGGGTGCAACGATCTCCAGCGAGAGCGGCAGGCGCTCTGGTGCCGCCGGCGGGGCGGATGGCGTTTCGGCCGCCGCCGGGACTTCCGGTCCGGTGGCAGGGGCAGGGCAGGGGCGGGCCGCGGCATCCCGCCGGACGCGGCTGGAGATCACCACCGCCGACCAGTGCTTCAGGTGATTGTACGCCAGCACGCCCAGCCCGGCGGCCAGCAACGGGAACCCCAGCGGAAACCGGCCCAGGATCCCCACGGTGAAGAACATCACGAACGACACGAGGATCACGACGTTTGCGATGCTTTCGGGGACACCCGTCTTCTCCCACCGCACCCCCCCGCTCCCGGTAGGGCGCAGATTGCGCCCGCTCCAGACCATCGGAGCGACCACGGCTGCCGTCAGCAGCGCGTGCTTCCAACCTCCCGGGGTCTTCAGCACGGCGAGAGCGGCGAGAGCGGCGAGAACGGCGGCCATCAGGTACGTAGTCCAGCGCGGAGCGGGGTGCTCCGGACGGTGCCGCTCGCGGTTCACCGCGGACTCGTCCTCCCACGCATCCACTTCGCTGAACGCGTTCGCATCCCCACGGTAATGCCGCGCGTTCACCCCAGCCGAGATCGCGCGCTCAAGCGACTCCCACAGTTCGCGGCGCTCCTCGCGGCACTCGCGCAGGAGCGAATACGCCGGCGCGGGGTCCGCCTCCCCGATGGCCTCGCGCGCACCCTCAGCGTAGCTGTAAGCGTGGCCGCGCGGCAGCGTTTGCAGGCGCACACGGGCGATTCCCCGTACCACCGCGACGATGTACGCCCGCTCCACCACGCGTCTCCAGGGGTCGTCGCTGTCGGAGCCCAGCCAGCCGTGCACCAGGTCGCGCACGGACACGGGCGCATCGGGAAGCAGCCTCGCCTCCAGAGTGTCCGCGGGCCACGCGATGGTGCCGGTGGGAACGGCGGTGAGCGTACCGTCGTCCGCCTGTCGCAAGTCGATGGCGCTCGCGCGCTGGCTGGCCAGAAGTGCGGCCCTGACCAGGCTGATCGCCAGGCTTCTTGCTTCTACCCGCGTGGTGCCGTCCAGCAGGAACGTGGTGCCCCTGCCAAAATGGAGTTCGGCGAACGAGGGGACGCGGGGCGCGAGCGCCCGCCGCAGCGTTTCGCGAGGGCCCGCCGCTGCCGTGGAGAAACGTTCCCCGGCGATCAGGACCCGCTCACTCGGCGTGAGTGCGTCCGTCGGGGGCGGCCGGGCACGCTCTCCCGGTGATTCCCCCTCCGCCCGCGCGCGTACGGGCGCTGCGCCGGTGTGCACTCCACCACCGGTGCCGGGTTCGGAGCGTTGCATCAGGGCTCCTGAGCAGGAGGTGAACGCCGGGCTACGGGAGCGTACCAGGGAGAGCGAGCGGACTGCGGGAAGGGGAGGGGGCGGGATGCAGAAGTGCTGCGGTCTGCAGGCTCTTGCCCGACGTGCGCGCAATCCCCGGGCCTATCCGCAACGAGCCGGATGATTTGCGCAACGCTTTCGACATACGCGGGATGCGCCGAGCCGTCGAAGCCGCGGGAAGCGCCCGGAGCGTCACCTGGGACACATCCACCCAGCCCAACTGTCCCACCGCCGCCGCACGTCAGTGGACCGTGTGCGGCGGGGAACCGTCCGGTGGGAAGGCCTGCTGCGCTTCCCCCCCGGCGGGGAGGGTGGCGATGTCGGGCGGAGCGCCGGGCGGCCACGCCACGCCCTGCGTCCAGCCGCCGCGCGTGCGCCTGTCGTAGCGCTGGTTGTTCATACGGGCCTCCTCCAGCACCGACTCGGCCACCTGGCTCGTGCGCTGCGCCATCAGCGAGCAGCTCGGCGCCGTCACCCGCAGCAGCGCGCGGTGCAGCGCTCGCTCCGCCGCCAGCGCGTACTCCACGTGCCCCGCCTCGTGCACCGAGAGCGCGTGCATCATCCTGCTCCAGCTCTCCACCAGCCGCGGCGGTGCGCCGGGGGGCGCATTCCAGCGCGGCATGGAGACCACGATGGTGGCGCGTACGTTCGCCCGCAGCACCCGGCACGGATTTCCGTCCCACTCCGCCCGCCAGGTGACGTTCCACGTCGTGTGCCCGATCCCGGGCTGCGACGACGGGCGCGCCCGGCGGATGGACGCCGACAGCTCGCGTGCCGTGGCGCCCTCCACGTCGTAGAACTCGTACTGCGCCTCCGGAAGGAGCACGGGCCCCGGCGCGCTCACCGGCTCCGTCTTCGGCGCGCACCCGGCTAGCAGCACGCAGGCGGCCAGGCCGCATCTTGCCGGGCGGTGAAATCTGCCGCCTGGGCACGTGCGCGCCAGACGCGCCGACCGGCGGCGTGGTGAGCGTTGCGGGCGGGAGATGCGCATGGATCGAACGCGCCAACGGGTTCGATGGGAGCTGGACGCCTCGTTCGCGAGCGTAGTGAAACGAAAAGGGGCGTCCCGCTCTGCCAGGCCCGGATCCGCAACAGAATTCGCCTCACACAGAGGCAGCAGAGTCAACAGAGGACGGGGATATCGACTCTGCTGACTCTGCTGACTCTGCGTGAGGCCTTCTCTTTTCTTCCGGATCGGTTGTCAGTTGATGACGCAGGCCGTCGCGCGGTCCAGGAGGAGGCGCTGCTCGCGGGCGTTCTGGGTGAGCTTCGCCGCGCGCTCGAACTCCGCGCGGGCCTCGTCCCAGCGGCCCAGCTTGAAGAGCAGGTCGCCGCGGACGCTGGGGAGCAGGTGGTAGGACTTGAGCGAGGGCTCCCCCACCAGGCCATCCACGATCCGCAGCCCCGCCGCCGGCCCGTACGCCATCGCCACCGCCACCCCGCGGTTCAGCTCGATGACGGGCGACGGCACGAGCTCCGCGAGCTCGCCGTAGAGCTGGGCGATGCGGGGCCAGTCCGTCTCCTCCGCCGTGCGCGCCCGCGCGTGGCAGGCGGCGATGGCGGCCTGCAGCGCGTACGGGCCGCGCGCCCCGCCCAGCGCCTCCGCGCGCTCCAGCGCCGCCAGCCCGCGGCGGATGAGGAGCTGGTCCCAGCGGCCGCGGTCCTGGTCCAGCAGCAGCACCGGCTCGCCCGCGGGGCCGGTGCGCGCCCGCAGCCGCGACGCCTGGATCTCCATCAGCGCCACCAGCCCGTGCACCTCCGGCTCGCGTGGCGCCAGCTCCGCCAGGATGCGCCCCAGGCGCAGCGCGTCCTCGCACAGCGCCGGCCGCATCCAGTCGTCGCCGGCGGTGGCGGAGTAGCCCTCGTTGAAGATCAGGTAGACCACCTCCAGCACCGACGGCAGCCGCTCCGCCAGCTCGGCCCCGCGCGGCGCCTCGAAGGGCACCTGCTTCTCGGCCAACGTCCG
>DATAAG010000744.1:0-4520 GCA_036260235.1 Longimicrobium sp. | reverse complement strand
CCGGCGGCGGCAGCGGGTCCATCCGCAGCCCGAACCACTGCGCCTGCATGGGCGCCGCCTGGTAGAGCTGGCGGTCGTCCGGGTGCAGAAGGATGGGCGCGCCGGTCTCGCGACGGGCCAGGGGGATGCCCTCCACGTGGTCCACGTGCGCGTGCGTCAGCACGATCTGCTCGATGGTCACGCCCAGCGCGCGGGCCGCCTCCAGGGCCTGCGCCGCCGCCGCGCCGGGGTCCACCAGGATGCCGGCGCCCGTGCGCGCGCAGGAGACCAGGTAGGTGTTCTCCGCGAATGCGCCGCCGGTGAACGAGCGGACGGTGACCTCGCCGGAGCCGCGCGCCTCAGCCACGGAGCGCCCCCAGCACCTCGTCCGCGCCGTGCGTCCCCGGCTGCGCGTAGGCGATGCGGCCGTCGCGGTCGATGAGGTACGTGGCGCGCGAGACCTCGTTCGCCCCCAGCACGCCGTACGCGGAGGCGATCTCCGCGTCCTGGTCCACGATGAGGGGAAAGTCCAGCGCGTACCTGTCCCGGAACTCCACGTGGCTCTGCAGGCTTCCGGGGTTCACCCCGAAGCGCGCCACGCCCGCCTGGCGGTACAGCTCGCCCTCGTCGCGCGCCAGGCACATCTGCCTGGTGCAGCCGGGGGTGTCGTCCATGGGATAGAACATCAGCAGCACCGCCTGCCTGCCGCGAAAGTCCGGCAGCGACACCCGCTCGCCGTCCGTGGTCTCCGCGACGAACACCGGCGCCTCGCTCCCCACCGGCAGCAGCCCTTCGGCCATGTCCCCGCTCTCCTGGTTGATGATCGTTGGCCCCTCCCCCGGCCCCTCCCCGCACAGACTGCGTGTGGAGAGGGGAGGACGGAGTCCCGTGCACTCCGGCGGACTCCCGGCAGGCGCCCCCTCCGGGCTCGCATTCCTCGCCCACCGCTCCCAAAACCCTGGGGAAGTTGGATGGGCGCCGGGGTCGTGCGGTCCAGCGGACATCCTGCCGCGGGCTGGGGCCCCTCCCCCGGCCCCCTCCCCGCTCGTTCCTCGCGGAGAGGGGGAGAACCGCAACGGTTCGCACGTCCGCCAACCGCCAATCCGGAGGAGCCAAGATGGCACGGCAGAGGTCCCTCGGCAACGCGGCCGATCGATCGAGGGGCGCGGGGATCAGGCACTCAACCTGCACCGGTGTTATCTTCAAGATGCACGGCGCCCCGACCGCGGGCGAGCGCGCTCCCCGAGCCTCATGGGCCCATGAACACGCGTGAGGAACTTCTCCAGGACTCCCCCGCCATGCTGCTGGACGAGTGGCGCGACTTCGTCCGGGAGTGCGAGGCGGGGTATCCGTGGAACGTGATCGAATACCACAACGACCTCTCCTTCCGCGACCGCATCGAGGCCGGCCTGGCCGAGGCGGATCCCGCGGTCGCCGCGGAGGTGGCGGAGCTGGACGCCCGCTTCCGCGCACTGCTGCAGCCGGGCGTGCAGGTAGGCCCGGAAGAGGATCCATGGTGGCACCGCGGCGTCCTGCTCTACGCCGGCGCCGAGCTGGCCCTGGGCCTCAAGGAATGGTTCCAGGTGGACATGGAGGTCCGCGAGCGGCAGGGGTGAGCGTCGCCGGTCCCCGCTCCGGCCGTCCCCACCCGGCCGAGCGAAGGCCCCGCAGCGACGCCGCCGCGGGGCTTTCTCCCGTTCTGCGCCAGCGGGACGCGACCATCCTGGTGACGAGCGAGCGAAGAAGGATGACGCCTTGAGCGACTCCCTTTCCCGGGACAGGCAGCCCCCCCAGAGTGCGGCGCTGCCCTATCGCGTGCGCGATGGCCGCGTGGAGGTGCTCCTCATCACTCCGCGCGGTGGCGACGGGTGGATCATTCCCAAGGGAAAGGTCGAGGCAAGGCTGGGTCCCCGTGAGTCCGCCCGGCGGGAGGCCGAGGAGGAAGGCGGCGTGCAGGGCGAGGTCGACCGCGCCCCGTTCGGCCAGTACCGGCACGGGAGCCGGGAGGGCGGGCCCCTGGTTACCGTGTTCCTCATGCGGGTGGCGCGGGAGATGGCTTCCTGGGCGGAAGCGCACGAGCGCGAGCGGCGCTGGGCTGGCCTGGACGACGTTCCGGGGCTGGTCGTGGACCCCGGCCTGGCCACGCTCATGCGCACGGCGGGGGAGCACCTGGCGAACCACGCGCCCGCGGCATGGCTTGCCGCGGAGGAATCCCGGCTCAGGGCGCGCGGCCGCCGGCGCCGCATCGTCGGTTCGACGCTCGTCCTGGCGGCCGCGCTCGGGGCGGCGGTGATCGCGTTTTTCGCCGCGTGACGCAGGCGGTGCGTGAAGAAGAGCGAGCCCCGGGATGTTCTGCGCGCTCGCCGTGGAACGCTCCGCTTTCAGCGCTGACCCCCTGCCGCGCTGAATGGAAAGGTCCGGTGCGAGCCGCCGCGCCCCCTCCGGGCTCGCATGACTCGCCCACCTCCCCCCAAAACCCCTGGGGGAGGTTGATCGGGACGAGAGATTCGTGCGAGACGTCTTTCGTCCTACAGGATCGCCGCAGCCGTTAAGGACTCAGAACGACAGTTTATCCGGATTCGGTATGGGGAGGAGCGCAGGAGCAGAGGAAACGGCACGAGAAAACTCCGTTGACTCTGCTGACTCTGCGTGAGGTCTATTCTTTTTGCGGATTCGGCATGATATCAGACCCGTCGCGGCGCTGACGCTCGCAGCACGCGAGGGGAACGAGAGAAGGCCGCCTCGGGCGCGGCCCTCTGCCGTACGAGCCGTGCGGTGCGTCACCCACAGCCGGCGACCGCTACTCGGCCGGGCGGGCGTCCACCACCTGCATCTCGCCCGCCGCCACGCGCGCGGCCTCCTCGAGCGTCAGCTGGAACCAGAGCTCGTCGCCGTCGGGCGCGTAGTAGCTGAAGGTGAACGCCCGCTCCGGCGCCTCGTATCCGCCGGTGACGGTCTCCGTCTGGAACCAGTCGCCCGCCTCGATCTCGCTCCACTCGCCGTCCGTCTTCCCCTCCGCGACGATCTGGCGGCAGATCTCGCGAAGGTCCTGGGGTACGCGCAGTTCCATGCTCTCTTTCCCTTCAGCGCCTGTAAACGCGGGGCGCCTTCCATCACATCAGAAAATTCGGGTTTGTTGCGGACGAACGCGGGCTCCTGCTGAGGCGACTTTCTTAGGAGGGTCCATGGCGCGCTGGCGCACGCACGGAGGGCGCGGAAGATCACTCCGCGCCCTCCGCGTCGCTGCGTGAGTTCCCTCTTTGCCTCTCCTACTTCACGAACAGCATGTCGCGGTAGGTGGGGAGCGGCCAGTAATCGTCGGGGACCACCTTCTCCAGCTTGTCGGCAGCCGCGCGGACGGCGGCCATGGCCGGGATCACGTTGTCGCGCATGTGGTACGACTTGCTGTGCACGTCGTCGCCGCCCAGCTCCTCGTTCTGCGCCACCAGCCGGTCCAGCGCGTCGCGCAGCTCGTCCACCAGCTCGTTGACGATCTGCACCGTGCGGGTGAGGCCCCTGGTCTCCACCCCCAGCGTGCGGGTGCGGTCCGCCGCCGCCACCAGGTCGTTCAGGTAGCGCACCGCGGCGGGGAGGATCATGGTCCCCGCGATGTCGGCCGTCGTCTCGCCCTCGATGTTCACCGTCTTGAAGTACTGGTCCAGCGCCACCTCGTGCCGGCTCTCCAGCTCGCGGTGGCTCAGCACGCCGTACTTCTCGAAGAGCGCGCGGTTCTTCTCCTGCGGCAGCAGCTCCAGCGCGTCCAGCGTGGTGCGCAGGTTCAGCAGCCCACGGCGCTCCGCCTCGTCCTGCCACTCCTGGCTGTAGCCGTCGCCGTTGAAGACGATGCGCTTCACGCGGCGCACCTCCTGCGCGATCAGGCGAGAGAGCGCGTCCTCGAAGTCCTTTCCGTCCGCCAGCTCCGCCTCCAGCGCCGTGGTCATCTCGTCCAGCGACTCCGCCATGATGGTGTTGAGCACCGTGGCGGGGAACGAGATGGACTGCGAGCTCCCCGGCGCGCGGAACTCGAACTTGTTGCCCGTGAAGGCGAACGGGCTGGTGCGGTTGCGGTCGCCCGCGTGCTGCGGCAGGTGCGGCAGCACCGGCGAGCCCAGCCCCAGCAGGCCGCCCTTCTTGCTCTCCGTGGCCGTGCCGGCGCGCTCGATCTGCTCCAGCACGTCGGTCAGCTGGTCGCCCAGGAAGACGGAGATGATGGCCGGCGGCGCCTCGTTGGCGCCCAGGCGGTGGTCGTTCCCCGCGTGGGCCACCGACGCCCGCAGCAGGTCCTGGTGCTTCTCCACCGCGCGCAGCACGGCGGTGCAGAAGAAGAGGAACTGCATGTTGTCGTGCGGCGTGTCGCCCGGCTCCAGCAGGTTGGCGCTCTCCGTGCCCAGCGACCAGTTGAGGTGCTTGCCGCTGCCGTTGATGCCGGAGAACGGCTTTTCGTGCAGCAGGCAGGCCAGGCCGTAGTTCCGCGCCACCTTGCGCAGCGTGATCATCATCAGCTGCTGGTGGTCCGCCGCCAGGTTGGCGTTCTCGTAGAT
>DATAAG010000743.1:0-8638 GCA_036260235.1 Longimicrobium sp. | reverse complement strand
GGCTCTGGGCGAGCGAATTTATGTCGTGCTCCCCGTCAGACCGGGAGAGCGCCACAATTCCAGCCCGGCTACTCGAGCACTGGGTGCAGGCCCTGGCTTACGCCGCCTGAAAGGCGAAAGTCAAGCTGAGGGAGGCGCCGCTCCAAACCTTCTGCTACGCAGGCACGTTGGCGCCGACCGAGGGATCTGGCCGGCAGAACCGAGGGGCCTGATCGCAGCCTGGCATCCGGCTCCGTCGTGGCCGAGAGCAGATCCTTCGGTCGCGCGCAAACGGTGGTGTAGCTTGCGGTTCCGGGTGTGCGCTCCCTCAGGAAATCAAGGGCGCTCCAACGAGGAGCCAGAATTCTTGAACATCCTCAGGAGCGCGGTGGCGAGTTCCGGTGGAAGCAGTTACCGGATTCGATTCGCACTGAGCATGAATCGCCGGGCACGAGGCCGGCAGGACGGCCGGGTCCCCTCCATCACCAAAGAACCGGAGCGGCCCCGCACCCGCGAGGCCGCTCCGCACTAACGCACTAACGCACTAACGCACTAACGCACTAACGCACTAACGCGCTGCCGTTCAGTCCACTTCGTCGATCGCGGCCATCACGTCCAGGTATCCCGCGCCTACCTCCCACACGCCGTAGCCCGACAGGGGCTGCGCGGATTCCTTGATGGCCTCCAGCGCCTCGTCGGGCGTCAGGCCGCCGGAGGCCTGCTCCAGCAGGGCGATGGCGCCGGCCACGTGCGGGGCCGCCATCGACGTGCCGCCGATGCACATGTAGTAGGGCAGGTGCGTGGGCGCGATGGCGCACTCCAGCAGGTCCGCGGGGACCGCCGTGGCCGTGATGGTCACGCCGAAGATGGAGCGCGTGGAGACGATGTTCACGCCCGGCGCCGTGATGTCCGGGTGGTACATCGTGTCGCCCGCGATGCCGCGCGACGAGAAGTCCGCCAGGATGCCGCTGCGGCCGTCCGCGCACCCCGCCGCCGAGTTGGTGGGATCGGGCGTCACCGTCTTGCACCCGGCCGCCACGGAGATCACCCATGGCGCCGCGCTGTACGGGTTGAGCGTGTTGGCGCCGGGCCCGGAGTTGCCGGCCGCGAACACCACCGCGATCCCCTCGTCGTACAGCGCGCGGGTGGCCACGTTGATGGGGTCGGTGGGATCGAACGTGCCCTCGGAGCCCCAGGAGTTGTTCACCACCTGGATGTTGTACGTGTCGTGGTTGTCCAGAATCCAGTCGAAGCCGGCCAGCGTCCACAGCACGAAGAGCGCTTCGCCCGCGCCCAGGCCGATCAGGTTGGCGCCGGGGGCCACGCCCACGTACTTGGCCCCGGAGCCCGTGCCGTCGCCCGCGGCGATCCCGGCCACGTGCGTACCGTGCCCCGACGACGTCTCGCTGGTGGGCACGTTCTCCACCAGCAGCGCATCGGACAGCGCCGCCGGGCCGCCGCCGAAGGTGACCACGCTGCTGGGGTCGGCGATGAACTTCACGTTCTGCACGGTGCGCGTGGGGTGCGCGACGCCGGGGTTGTACGCCCCGTCGATGCCGCTGTCCAGGATGGCGATGCCCACGCCCTCGCCGTCGTAGCCCGCCGCGTGCGCCAGGTGCCCGTTGATGCTGGGCACGCTCTCCGCCAGGTAGTACTTCAGCTGCTTGTTGGAGTAGACGGAGCGGATCCCCGGCTTCGTGGTGATGTTCGCGATCTGCGCCGGCGTGGCGAGGGCGAACACCACCGGCAGGTGCTTGAAGCGGATGATTCCCGCGCCGGACGTCGTGAGCGCCTGCGACACCGCGTCGCCGGTGGTGCGCGTGTTGTCGTAGGTCACCAGCACCTGCAGCCTGTCCAGCGGCGACGCCGTGTTCAGCAGGGCGGTGAGCACCGGATCGATCTTGACCGTGGGGGTCAGGCCCAGGAGGTGAACGGGGAGGACGTCCCGGCTGGCCGGACCCACCGGCTCCGTTCCGTCCTGGCAGGCAGCCACGGTCATGACACACGCGGCAAGGGCGGTCAAACGCTTCATCCGAGTCTCCGGGGTGGTGTGGGGGGAACGAAGGGATGGCGGACCCCATGGCAATGCCGGTTCCACCCGGTCCAGGGCGGGTGCGGCCGTGCGAAAATTCGCGGAACGCGCGGGGTGGGAGACACTCCGGAAGCACGGGAGGATGCCGGGAGGCTGCGTCCCCAGGTGCCGTCCCTGCTTGCGACAAGCGTCGGTGCGTACCACCCGCCGCTCCGGACGCCCCTCCACCCCGGAGCCCGGAAATCTCGCGGAATGCAAGACGTGGCGGCGTGCGGCGGCGGACCGGGAGTGCGCCTCATAATCGGACAGAATCCACCATAACGGTGCACTCGATGGCGCATTCTGTACCACCCGTAGCTGCCGGCGGACCTCTTCGCCCGCGGTCCACCGGCTGCCCGGAACCGGGGGGAAGAAGGCGGGGCCAGGCGGCGGCAGGGAACCGCTCCGCCGCGCAGATCCCACGCCCGGGCACGCCCACGAACGCAATCCCCCTCCCCCGCAGAGTGCGGAGAAGGGGGATGCGCGCGCGTACGTGGGGTGCGCTTACAGCACCGACAGCCGAATGACACAACTACGTGGCAGGACTCCTCTGCGGATGTACGAGGACAAGAGGAGGAAGAGCGCCCTCACGCACGCGCACTCTCGCACTCACCGGTACGCCTGCGCCGCCTGCGCCGCCGCCAGCGCGTCCGCGTAGCCGGCCCCCGCCTCCCATTCGGCGTAGCCGGCCAGCGGCCGGGCCGTGGCGCGCAGCACCGCCAGCGTCTGGTCCGGCGTGATCCGGCCGCCGGACGCCTGCTCCATCAGCGCCGCCACCCCCGCGATGTGCGGGCTGGCCATCGACGTCCCCGAGGCGCAGGTGTAGTTCTGCAGGTTCTGGATGCCGATGTTGCACAGCCGCGTGTCGGACGATGCGTCCAGCCCCGTCATGGCCGAGACGTAGCCCCGCGTGCTGACGATGCGCACCCCCGGCGCGGTGATGTCCGGGTGCCAGAGCGCGTCGCCCGGAATGCCGCGGGAGGAGAAGTTCGCCAGCACCCGGCCGCGCCCGTCGTTGCACTGCGACTGCGAGTTGGTGGGGTCCACCGGCACGTTGATCTTGCACGACGCCGCCACGCTGATCACGTCGGGGTTCACGCTGCGGCGGTTGAGGGTGTTCTCCGCCGGCCCCTCGTTCCCCGCCGCGAAGACGACGGTGATCCCCGCGTCGTGCAGCGCCGACATCGCCTCGTTCACCGGGTCCGCCGGGTCGAACGCGCCGTTGCTGCCCCACGAGCAGTTCACCACCTGCACGTTGTACTTCTTCGCGTTCTCGATGAGCCAGTCGGTGGCCTGCAGCACCGTGACGTTCACGATGCTGAGCCCCTCGCCCACCGACAGCCCCACCAGGTGCGCGCCCGGCGCCACGCCGCGGTAGATGCCGTGGGCGCTGGCGCCCGTGCCGGCCACGATCCCCGCCACGTGCGTCCCGTGGCCGCTGGTGTTGTCGGTGTTGGGCACGTTCTCCACGAACAGCTCGCCGCCCACGCGCGGCGTGCCGTCGTCCTCCGTCAGGTCGCCGAAGTCGGCGAAGAACTTCACGTTGGCCACCGTCTTCCCGGGAAAGGCCACGTCGGGGTTCAGCCCGTTGATGCCGCTGTCCATGATGGCCACGCCGATCCCCTGCCCCGTGAACCCGGCGTTGTACGCCAGGTCGGCGCGGATGGACTGCACGCTCTCCTTCAGCAGCAGCTGCTCCGTCCCGTTGTCGTACACCCCCTGCACCCCCGGCAGGGCGGCGATGGAGGGCACCTGCGAGGGGAGCACCGTGGCGACCACCATGGACAGGTGCCTGAACTGCATCACCTGCGCGCCCAGCCCCTGCAGGGCGGACGACAGGGTCCCCGACGTGGTCTGCGCCGGGTCGAAGTTGACGATCACCACCACCGGCTCATTGGCCGAAAGGGTGGCGAGGGCGCCGGAAAGCTCCGGGTCGATCTTCGCCGAGACGCCGGAGAGGCCGATGGCGTCCGGGGCGGCGGCGGTGCTGAAGTCCTGGCACGCGGCCAGGGCGGCCAGCAGCGCGGGGGCGAGGAGGAGACGCTTCATGGTTCGGGTGAGGCGATGGTTTCGGAAATCAGGGGCCGGCCGCGACGCGACCGGCCCCTGCACGGGTATGCTCTACGGCCTGCGGCTTACCGGCGGACGGAACGCGCGGCGGCGTACGCGTCCAGGAAGCCCGAGCCCACCTCCCACTCGGCGTAGCCGGCCAGCGGGCGGGCCGTCTTGCGGATGGCGTTGTACGCCTGCAGCGGGGTCAGCTGGCCCTTGGCCGCCTCTTCCATGAGGGCGATGGTGCCCGCCACGTGCGGCGCCGCCATGGAGGTGCCGCCGGCGCAGGTGAAGTACTGGATGTGCTGGATGCTGACGTTGCAGTCCAGCGCGTCGGACGGGGCGTCGGCGCCGTTCATCACCGCGCCCAGCGACGCGCGGGTGGAGACGATGTTCACGCCCGGGGCCGTGATGTCGGGGTGCACCAGCGGGTCGCCGTTGATGCCGCGCGACGAGAAGTCCGCCAGGATGCTGGAGCGGCCGTCCGCGCACTGCGCCGCGGAGTTGGTGGGGTCCGGCGAGACGCCGTACTTGCATCCGGCGGCCACGGAGATCACCCACGGCGCCGCGCTGTACGGGTTCAGCGTGTTCTCGTCCGGGCCGGAGTTGCCCGCCGCGAACACCACCGCGATCCCCGCGTCGTACACCTTCTTGGTGGCCACGTTGGTCGGGTCCGCCGGGTCGTACGCCCCCTCGGTGCCCCAGGAGTTGTTCACCACCTGGATGTTGTACTGCTCGCGGATGTCGAGGATGTAGTCGAACCCGGCCAGCGTCCAGAAGACGAACAGGATGTCGCCCGCGCCGATGCCGATGATGTTGGCGTCAGGCGCAACGCCCTTGTAGTAGCCGTTGGTGCTCCCCGCGCCGTTCCCCGCCGCGATGCCGGCCACGTGCGTGCCGTGCCCCACGCTGGTCTCGCTGTTGGCCACGTTGGCCACGAACAGCTCGCCGCCGGGCGCCGGCACGCTGGGGTCGAAGGTCACCAGGTCGCGCATCGACACGGCGTACTTCACGTTGTGCACGGTCTTGGTGGGGTAGGCCAGCCCGGGGTTGTACAGGCCGTCCACGCCCGAGTCCAGGATGGCGATGCCCACGCCCTTGCCGGTGTAGCCCGTCTCCCACGCGTTGGTGGCGCGGATGGCGCGCGTGCTCTCCGCCAGGTAGTACTTCAGCTGCTTGTTGCTGTAGACCGAGATCACGCCCGGCTGCGTGGTGATCGTCGCGATCTGCGCCGGCGTGGCCAGGGCGAACACGATGGGCAGGTGCTTGAACTTGATGATCCCGGCGCCCGAGCTGGTGAGCGCGGTGGCGACGGTCTGGCTGTTGGTCACCGTCTCGTCGTAGGTCACCAGCACCTCCAGCTGCTCCGTGGGCGCGGCCAGGTTCAGCAGGGTGGTGAGCACCGGGTCGATCTTGACCGTGGGGTTCAGCCCCAGCAGCTGCGAGGGCTGCGCCTGGGGGGTGGCGGCGGTCGGGTTGGACTGGTCCTGGCAGGCGGCCAGCGTAAGTACACAGGCGGCCAGTGCGAGCAAGCGCTTCATCGTCGCGTTCTCCGGAGTAACGTATTGTGGGTTGAGTTGGCTGTCGGGCCGGCCCCGGCAAAGGCAAGGGCGGGTCCATCCCGAACGGACGGCCGGACCCCCTGTGCCATGCACCCGCAAACCACGGATTTCGGCAGCGCCGGGCGAGCGATGGATCCACGCCGGCAGGCCGTGCTGCCCGCATCATCCAAACCATTGGCGCAGTGGGGGTTGGCCAATCCCGGACAGGCGTTGCGCGGCGGGCCGGTGCAGATGCCGGCGGGGCAGGTGGTTTCGCGAAATACCACCTGCGGTCCGCGCACCGCCACGGGATGACCCGCAGCCCGGGCGTACCGCCCGCTTCACAATTTTAGTGCAACGACTTTGGCGTTTTGGTGAAGAGGCTCACCATTTTGGAGAAACAAAAGGCGCCGTCTTGTGTCAAAATTGACCCCTCCCCCGGGTAGCCTGCCTCCCTGATGATGCGGTCCGCCCCGGCCCCTCTCGCGAGAAGCCGGGGGCGGGTCGTTCCTCCCCTCATGCCTTTACGCCCTGTCCCCTCTCGCCGCTACCGCTTGCCGAACAGGAACACCACCCCGGGCCCGTTACCCACCACGCGCTGCGTGATCGCCAGCTCGCCGGTGGTGAGCCCGTTCTCGTACAGGTACTCACCGGTGAACTCCAGTCCCGGGCGCACGGTGGACTCGAACATCGGGTGGCCGGTGAAGGCGTTGTACAGCACCTGTCCGCGGTCCTCGTACGTCTCGGTGCTCACCCGCACGTCGCCCTCGTACACCTCCAGCGTAAGGCGCTGCTCGTACGTGCCGGGGAGGAACCGGAAGACGCCGCCCGTGGCCACCACCCGCTGCTCGTGCAGCACCCCCGCCTCGTCGCGGAAGGCGCGCGTCCCCACCCGCGCCGGCAGCGCCTGCCCGCCCACGCGCTCCAACTGCTGCACCGTGTTCCCGGCGACGAACACGATCGCCCGGCCGGTCACCCCTTCCATGGTGGCGCTGATCACCGCGCTCCCCGCCCGGTGCGCCGTCACCTTCCCCGCCGCGTCCACCGTGGCCACGCCCGAGTTCTCGCTCGCCCACGCCGCCGGGCGCACCAGCGAGTCGCGGGCGGCCGTCAGCCCCACCGCGCGCAGCTGCACCGACTGGCCGGGCTGCAGGCTGTTGCCGCCGCCGGGGAGCACCACCACGTGCTCGATGAGCGTGCGCACCCGCACCGTCACCTGGGCGGACCGGCCGCCGATGCTCGCCGTGACCAGCGCGGTGCCGCCGAAGCCGGCGTGGACCGTCCCGTCCTCCGTCACCCGCGCCACGTTCGGGTCGCTGCTGGACCACGCGGCCGGCGCGCCGAAGATCGGCGCCCCCGCAGCGGTACGCGCGACGGCGTTCAGCTGCGCGCTGCCGTTCGGCTCCAGCAGGATCTCCCCGGCGGGCGCGATCTCCACGGACGCGACCTGCGGCGGCGCCACGGTGATGGTGGTCTCCCCCGTCCGCCCCCCGCCCGTCGCGCGGATCACCGCCTGGCCGGGCGCGCTCGCGGTCACCTCGCCGGAGAAGCTCACCGTCGCGATCGCCTCGTTGCTGCTGGCCCAGGCGAGGGTGACGCCCGGGAGCGCGGCGCCGCTCCCGCTGCGCGCCGTGGCGGTCAGCTGCATCCTCGCGCCCACCGTCATGGTGGGGGCGGGCGCCGTCACCTCCACCGCCGCCACCTCCGCCCGCCCCGGCTCGAAGGGAGCCTCCCCGCCGTCGCACGCGGCGAGCGCCAGGAGGGGAGGGAGGGCGATGCGCCGGAGGAAGGACGTGCTCCGCGCCGGGCGGGCCGCGTACGTGGTCTGGGTCTTCGTCGTGCTCGACATGGGGAACCCCCTGTTGGCTGATGGTTTCGGGCCGGCAGCGGCGCCCCGCCGTGGGGCGGTGTCGGCCGGCGCGTACAAGGTGGCGCCGGGGGGTTAGCGCCATGTCCATCCGGGCGTTATTTTCCAGTTAACGCCCTCCAAGCGCTGTATCGAAAGCAACTTCCGGTGATTCAACTCTTTCTTCTGGGCACCCTTGACCTGCGGCGCGACGCCGTCGAGGTCCGCTCGGTGCTGAGCCAGCCCAAGCGGGTGGCGCTGCTCGCCTACCTGGCGTCGGCCGCGCCGCGCGGCTTCCACAGCCGCGACACCCTGCTCGCCCTCTTCTGGCCGGAGTCCGACCAGGAGCGCGCCCGCAACAGCCTGCGCCAGGCGCTGCACCAGCTTCGCCGCTCCCTGGGCGACGAGGCGGTCGTCAGCCGCGGCGACCAGGTGGGGGTGGATCCCGAGGTCTTCTGGTGCGACGCCGCCGCCTTCGACCAGGCGGTGGAGGAAGGCCGCTTCGAGGAGGCCCTCAAGCTCTACCGCGGCGACGTCCTTCCCGGCTTCTACGTCGAGGACGCGCCGGAGGCGGAGCGCTGGCTGGACGAGGAGCGCGCGCGGCGCCGCCGCGCGGCGGTGGACGCCGCGTGGAAGCTGGCGGAGCGCGAGGAGGCGCGGGGAGAGTGGCGCGCCGCGGCGCTCTGGGCGGAGCGCGCCCTGGGCTTCATGCCGGAGGAGGAGACGGCGCTGCGACGCCTGCTGGTGCTGCTGGAGCGCGCGGGCGAGCCCGCGGCCGCCCTCGCCGCCTTCGCGGAGTTCGAGCGGCGGCTGCAGGCGGAGTACGGCCTGTCTCCCTCCGCGGACACCGTGCGCATGGTTGAGCAGCTGCGCCAGCCGGCGCGCCCCGCAGCGGCCGCCGCATCTCCCGCCGCGGCCGCTCCCGCGCCTGCGCCACCCGTCGCCCCGGCACCTGCGCCGGCGGCGACGGACGCGCCGACTCCGACGGCGGCGGAGGCTCCGGCCCCGGCGGTCGTCGAGCTCCCGGCTTCCGCACCGGTCCAGCCGCAGGCGACGCCGGCGAATCGCGCGGCGTCCGCGCGCCGGCGGTGGGCACGGGTGGCGGCCGCGGCCGCGGCGGTGCTGGTGCTGCTGGCGGGCGGGTGGAAG
>DATAAG010000742.1:0-20029 GCA_036260235.1 Longimicrobium sp. | reverse complement strand
CCCCCGCGCCCGCCCCCGCGCCCGCCTCCGCGCGCCGCGACTGGCCCGCCCCGCTGAACCGCTCCGTCGCCTTTCGCGCGCAGGACCTTTCCCTGCGCGACGCGCTGGACCGCCTTTCCGCCTCCTCCCGCATCCGCATCTCCTACAGCGCCGAGCTGCTGCCGCTGGAGCGCCGCGTCTGCGTCTCGTCCACCGCGAGGACGGTGGGCGACGCGCTGGCGGAGCTGCTGCGCGACACGCCCGTGGAGCCGGTGATCGCCGGCGCGGACCACGTGGTGCTGGCCCTGCGCCGCGTGGCGGCGGCGGACACGGCGGAGGCGGAGTTCAGCCGCACGGTGTCGCTGGACCGCATCGTGGTGACCGGGAGCGCGGCCGGCGCGGCGCAGCGGACGCTGCCGGTGGCGCTGGACGTGATCGGCGGCCAGCAGCTGGAGCGGCGGCACGGGACGGCGCCGCTGGCGCGGGTGCTGAGCGCCACCGGGGCCGGGCCGTGGGCGTGGGAGCAGCCGCCCTCCAGCCTGACGGCGCGCTACGGCAGCATCCGCGGCGCCAGCAGCTTCGGGGTGAGCGCGCCCAAGGTGTTCATCGACGGCATCGAGGTGGCCAACCCCCTGCTGGTGACGCAGATCGCGCCGGAGGCGGTGGAGCGGATCGAGGTGATCCGCGGGCCGCAGGGCGCGGCGCTGTACGGGACGGACGCCATCAGCGGGGTAGTGAACATCATCACCCGCCACGAGGGGACGGACGCCGGCACCCCGCAGCTGCGGGTGCGGGGCGACTTCGGGATGGCGCGGAGCGCGTTCGCCGCCGGCGGCGCCCTGGCGCAGGAGCACGCCGTCTCGCTGCGGGCGGGGACCAGCATGCGCTCCGCGGGGCTGGACGTGGCGTACGGCGGCGTGGGCGACGTCGCGCCGGAGGGCGGCAGCCGCTACCTGCTGGCCAGCGGCAGCGCCCGGCAGGTGGGCGCCCGGAGCATCGCCACCGGGATCGCCCGCTTCTACGCGGGGCGCGCGGGGCCGGCGGACAACCCGGTGCTGGCGGCCGTGCAGGGCCCGCTGGCGGACAGCGGGGCCGTGGCGGGAGGGCAGCGGCTGCTGCAGTACACGCTGGGCGGCACGCTGAAGGTGACGCCCGGCGAGCGGTGGACCCACACGCTGACGGCGGGGATCGACGGCGACCGGCTGCGGGAGGTGCCGGGCGACGGCGCGCCCCTCGCGGGCCCCGTGGAAGGCACGGCGGAGGGCGGGGCGGACCGCGCCACCCTGCGGCTGAGCAGCGTGGGCCGGGTGGCCGACGGCGCGCGCGCGGACCTTTCCGTGACGCTGGCGGCGGAGCATTCGGCGCTGCGCCAGGAGCTGGTGGCGGAGGAGCCGCAGCTGCACGGCGGCCAGCCGCTCCGCACGGCGTTCGTGGAGCTGCGGACCTGGATGCACAGCACGGCGCTGGTGGCGCAGGGGAACGCGGCGCTGGACGGCCGCCTGCACCTGACCGCGGGGATGCGGCTGGAGCGCAACGACGCGCTGGCCGGCATCGACCGCCACGCCCTTCTCCCCGTGCTGGGCGTGGCGTGGGTGACGGAGTCCGGCGACGCCACCCCCAAGCTGCGCGGCGCGTACGGCAAGGGGATGCGCCCCGTCGCCACGCCCGGGCGGGAGCAGCGGTGGAGGGGGATGCACGCCCGCACCTGGAACCTGCGCCCGGAGGAGCAGTCGGGGATCGAGGCGGGGTTCGACCTGGACTACCGCGGCATCCTCTCGCTGCAGGTGACGGCCTTCGACCAGCTGGCCTCGGGGCTGGTGCAGCGCGTCTCCCTCCCGGCGGAGACGCGGGACGGGGTGCGCCAGCCCCCGCGTTACGCGCTGCAGAGCCTGGGCGAGATCACCAACCGCGGCTGGGAGGTGCAGGGGACGGCGGCGCTGGGCCCGCTCTCGCTGGCGGGCGCGATGTCGTGGGTGGACAGCCGCGTGCGCCAGCTGGCCGCCGGCTACACGGGCGACCTGCAGCCGGGGGACCGGATGCTGGAGGTGCCCGCGCGGACGGCGGCGCTGACGGCGGAGTGGCGGGGACGGCGGGGGACGCTCTCGGTGACCGGCTACCGCGCGTTCGACTGGATCAACTACGACCAGCTGCAGCTGGCGCGCGACGTGTCGGCCGGCACGCGTCCGCCGGAGCTGACGGCGGGGTCGTGGCTGCGCAGCTACTGGAGGCAGTACCCCGGCGTCACGCGGCTGAACGCGACCGCCTCGCTGGGCGTGCGCGACGGGCTGGTGCTGGTGCTCACGGGCGAGAACCTGCTGGACTACCAGCGCGGCGAGCCCGACAACGTCACCATCGTCCCCGGCCGCACCCTGACCCTCGGCTTCCGCGCGGAGTTCTGACGGGGACGGCGGTTGCACGTCCCGCGATCCGCGAACGAATCTTTCTCATGGTAGAGCAGCAGAGCAGCAGAGGAGTTGTCGCCGTTCCTCTGCTGCTCTGCTGCTCTGCGTGACAAACCAGTTCCGCTCCGGATCCGGCATGACCCTGCCTACCGCGGCGGGCGGATCTGGGCCAGGATGGTGCGGTCGGTGATGCGGGTGTCGGCGGAGAGGAGGAACGCCTTGCTCAGGATCACGCTCAGCAGGACGTCTCCCTCGAAGGGGAGCGGGAGCGCGTCCGCTTCGCCCGCGGCGGCCGGGCGGCGGTCCGGGACGATGCACAGGTACTCGCTGCCGGGCTCCATCAGCACGTTGCCGCTGCCCAGGTGGATGCGGTAGGTGCGCAGGCTTCCCCGCACCACCAGGAAGCGGTCGTCCAGCGCGCACGCCTCCGCGATCCGCAGCCGCGGCAGCAGGCGCTGCAGCACCTCCCGGCGGGTGGCGGCGGTGGCGGACAGCTCGCCGAACGCGAACTCCGTCCAGTACCCCCCCACCCCGATGGGCCCGCCGTCCACCCAGGTGGGGTCCGTCCCCACGCTGGCCACGCCCACGAACAGGTCCACGTCGCGCATGGCCTCGGAGAACGCCAGCGGCGGCACCTCCTCCAGCGGCACCGGCCGGTCGGCGGCATCCAGGAAGCGCACCTGGTCCGTCGTGACGAAGCGCGCCACCCCCGAGGCGGCCGCCGCGCCGTGGCCCTCCACCGCGTTCACCCGGAGCTCCACGCGCAGCCCGTGCAGGGGCAGCCGCAGCGTGGGGGCGCTCCAGAGGTCGTACGAGCCCTGCATCTGGTACTGCCAGCCGCGGCCCCGGCACAGCGCCGCCAGCTGGTGCTGCCGCAGCACGTGCGCGGCAAAGCGGTTGGAGTAGATGCGGGCGTCGCGCTCCGCGTCCGTCAGGCGGTACACCTCGCGGTGCGCCTGCTTGAACGGCTGCGTGACGCCGTGCCGCTCCAGCCACCCGCGCCACGCCGCGATCTCCTCCGCCGCGGCGTCGATGGGGTGCCACGGGCGCACCATCGACCCGCCATCCAGCCCCTGCAGCGGGCGGCCGTCGGCGTCCACCAGTTCCCCGTCCCGCCAGGCGCCGGAGACGGACTCCCCCGCGCGCTCGAAGCGCCAGACCAGGCGGCGGCACATCTCCGCCAGCAGCGGGTGGTCCAGGTAGCGCTCGCGCCAGGCGGCGTACGGGATGGCGCGCTCCTCCATCGGCAGCGCCTCGATGCGGGCGCGCTGGGCGGCCAGCGCCTCCGCCATCTCCTTCTCCGTCTTCTTCAGCCCCTTCAGAACCTCCCCGTGGCCGGCCTTGAGCGCCGCGGGAACGCTCTTCTGCCGCGCGCCGCCGGGGGCGATCCACGCCGTCTCCACGCTGGTGGTCCCGGTGACGCGCACCTCGGCGGTCCAGCCGTCCTCCTCCTGCCGCAGCACGCCGGGCTCGTCCATCCCGAACAGCGGCGCCGCCAGCTCCTCCAGCTCGCCCGGGGGCACGCCGCGGCGGGCGGCGGCGGCCAGGAGCGTCCTTTCGATGAGCGCCTGCGCCTGCACGTACTTCACCCGCGCGCGCAGGCGGGTGATCTGCGCCATCGCGGCGTCGCCCGGCATCTCCCCCAGCGCGGCGATGCAGGCGTTGAGCACTTTGGCGGAGCGCTGGCCGATCTCGGGGATCTTCGCCGCGCACAGCAGCGCCAGGTCACCGATGGCTTGCGCGTCGTCATCCCCGCCCAGCCCGGCCAGGCACCAGGCGAGGCCGCGGGCCAGGTCGCCGTTGCGGGCGGACACCGGCTCGTCGGCACCCTCGCGCATGGCGGCGATCCACTCCGCCGCACGCGACCGGAAGGCGTCCGCGCCCACGGCCGCCACCTGCGCCCGTGCGGCCTTGCTCCACTTGCCGGAAGGGCGGACGGACTGCAGGGAGCGAAGATGGTCGAGGAGCGCCGTCCACCGCCCCCGCTCCTCCGCCGCCATCGCCTCCACGTCGTCCACCACGCGCGCGGCCCACGGCTCGAAGAGGTCCAGGAACGCCGTGCGCCCGCCCAGCAGCGCCGACTCCAGCGCCTGCAGCAGGTCGCGCCGATCGGTCTCGTGGAAGGCCATGGGGACGAGCAGCTTGCGCAGGCGCAGCGCGTCCGGGCGCAGCACCGGATCGGCGCCGGGCGCGGCGAACCCGTGCGCAACGCGCAGGACGACGGCGTCCAGCGGGACGTACCAGGGAAGCCAGTCGCCGGTGATCCCCAGCACCGCCCGCATCATCCGCAGCAGCTCTTCCGTCCGCAGCGGCACGCCCTCGTCTTCCAGCAGGGCGCGCGCGACGTGGCCGGGAAGGTAGTTGCCGGTCACCGCGCCCGGTGGCCCGGCGGCATCCACCCGCGCCCCCCACGCCGCGCGCTCCACGGCCGCCACCGCGAGCGCGGCGCGCTCCTCCGGCGCCAGGTGGGCGACCCGGCGCCCGCCGGCGGTCTGGAACCACTCCGGCCAACCATGGCCCGGCGTGCGCACGCACTCCGTGACGATGGCATCCAGCAGCCGGTGCGGCCCGGCAAGGGGGCCGTCGCTCGGGACCGGAAAGACGGGCGCGTTGCGCTCCCACTCCTCGACGGCGCGCCGGCGCCGCTCGTTGTCGGCGCGAATCGCTGCCGGATCGAACATCAGCCCCCCACCAGCGGCACCAGCCGGACGAAGGAGACTTCGGTGTCCAGCTCCAGCCGGATGGTCTCGTCCAGGCTCTCCACCTGCCGGTCGCCGACGAGGATGAAGAACCCGTTGGCCGCGAACGCCGCCAGCGCCGCGTCGCGCTGCCGCTCCCAGTCGACCTCGCCGCCCTGGTCCGCCGGGCCGCCGCGCGCGGGGTGCACCAGCCCGCGGAAGGGCCGGGTGCGTGCGCGGTCGTACTCGGCCGCCTCTTCCTTCACGCGGCGCGTGATGAGCTCGCGGACGGTGATCTGCTCGGCGGGAAAGTCGAGCGTGCGCGTACCGACGACGTCGCCGCCGGAAGTTTCATCGCGCACCGTGAGGGTTGCGGGCATGGGACGGGGATGTGGATGTGGATGTGGATGTGGATGTGGATGTGGGTGGCGGGAGGTGCGGTGGAGTGCGGATCCGCAAGATAAGCGCGGCGGCGGCGGGATGCCATCGGGATGGGGAGGGGCCGGCTCGCGGGGGCGGTCAATGCCGGCTGCGGATCTGTCCAGGCATCACGCGGCCCGCCTCCAGGGGGTGAAGGATGCCGATCGCCGATCTGATCAGGAATCGTGCGGCTCGCCTCCAGGAGGCGAATGATGCCGATCGCCGATCTGATCAGGGAATCGTGCGGCCAGCCTCCAGCAGGCGAATGATGCCGATCGCTGATCTGATCAGGGAATCGTGCGGCCCGCCTCCAGGAGCGAATGATGCCCGATCGCCGACCTGATCAGGGAATGGTGCGGTCCGCCTCCAGGAGCGAATGATGCCTATCGCCGATCTGATCAGGAATCGTGCGGCCCGCCTCCAGGAGCGAATGAATTCGCCGCTGGAAAGTCGCGAAGTCCGCCTTCGCGGACTGCACCCGCAAGTTCCCGGCGCACGACAGGCCACCCGCACGGGCGAGTAGATTCCTCGGTCTCGCCATGTGCCTGCGCGAGACGCGGGTTCGGCGCGGCGCCTCCGTCGGAATACAGGATAAGGACGCGCCGTTTTGCAGGTAACGCCCCGTTCGGCGACGTGACAGCGGCGCCGAGACGGGGCCTGTGGCTGTTCCCGCGGCGGGTTTACCCGCTCTAGATCTAGAAGGGCGTGTGCACTGTCACTCACGCACTCACGCACTCACGCACTCACGCACTCAGTCGTCCGTGATCAGCTGGTCGCGCAGCAGGAGCGCGGCGGCCACGGCGGCCAGCAGGTGCTGCTCCTCCGGCTCCAGCCCGGGGACGATGCGCACGCTCCCGCCGTTCACCGTCTCCACGGCCCCCACGAACCGCCCGTCCCGGCGGATGGCGAACCCGGCCACCCGTGACGGCGGCTCCATCGGGTCCATCCGCTCCCCCTGCAGCTCGTACCGCGCCCGGCCGCTCTCCACCACGCCGAAGGGGCCGTCCTCCCCGCGCGCACTCACCTTCAGCGTCCACGCCTCGCCCGCGTCGTCCGCGGGGCGCAGCGAGCACTCCAGCGTGGCGGCCTCGTCCAGCGAGAGCTCCACGCTCCCCAGGTCCACCCCCTGTTCGATGTCGCGGCTGTCGCAGCGCCCCGTCCAGCGGTCTTCGCCCTCCGACGCCAGCCGCAGGCGAAAGCCGTAGCGCTGCTGCAGCTCCGTCTTGCCCTGGAGCGCGTCCACGATGCCGCCGCGGGAGCGCGTGCCGCCGCGCGAGACGTCGTGCACGTGGTACTCCCCGAAGCGGAGCTGCTGGCCGATCCTCCACCCCTGCCGTCCCTGCACCGGCCACTCGGGCACCGCCGAAAGCTCCCCCGGCACCGTCATGCGCATGGGCGTGCACCCGGCGGCGGCGAGGAGCGGGATGAGCAGGGCTGCGCGATACCTCTTCATATGACCTCTCGACCTGAGCGTCGTGGATGTGAAAGTCCGATCCCGGCCGACAAGCTGCGACACCGGCGCCGGAACCGCATGGGTCACCTGACCGGGATTCTTCCGGGCGGCGGCACGGGGAAATAGCTTGTGTGGAGGTCGCTCTCCCCGCCGCCTCCCCCGATCTCCCCATGAAGAAGCTCGCTTTTGCGCTGCTCGCCGTGCTCGCGCTGCTGGTCGCGGTCGTGCTGGTGCGGACGGCGCGGTTCGGCACGCGGGAGGCCGCCGTGCCGGCTGCCGCTCCCTACACGCCGCCGGCGGGCGCGGCGGAGCGGCTGGCGGAGGCGGTGCGCATCCCCACCATCTCGCACGAGGACCCGGCGCGGTTCGACGCGGCGGCGTTCACGGCGTTCCACGAGCTCCTGCGCGCGCGCTTTCCCCGGGTGCACGCGCGGCTGCGGCGCGAGACCGTCGCCGGATACAGCCTGCTGTACACCTGGCCGGGCGCCGATCCGGGGCTGCCGCCGCTGCTGCTGATGGGGCACATGGACGTGGTGCCGGTGGAGCCGGGCACCGAGGCGCGGTGGCATCAGCCTCCGTTCGCCGGCGCGGTCGCGGACGGCTTCGTCTGGGGGCGCGGCACGCTGGACGACAAGGTGGCGGTGCTGGGGACGCTGGAAGCGGTGGAGATGCTGCTGGCCGAAGGGTTCGCCCCGCGCCGCACGGTGCTGCTGGCGTTCGGCCACGACGAGGAGGTCGCCAGCCACGGCGCGGTGCGGACGGCGGCGCTGCTGCGCAGCCGCGGCGTTCGCCCGATGATGGTGGTGGACGAGGGCGGCGTCATCGGCCACGGGCTGGTGCCGGGGGTGGCGCGGCCCACCGCGCTGGTGGGGATCGCGGAGAAGGGGTTCCTGAGCCTGGAGCTGAGCGCGGAGGCGGAGGGCGGCCACAGCTCCATGCCGCCGCGGCACGGCAGCATCGGCCGGCTGAGCGCGGCCATCCGGCGGCTGGAGGACTCACCGCTGCCGGCGCGGCTGGACGGGCCCACGCTGCGGCTGTTCTCGCGCGTGGGGCCGGAGATGGATTTCGCGCAGCGGGCGGTGTTCGCCAACCTGTGGCTCACGCGGCCGCTGGTCATCCGCACCCTGGCGGGGGCGCCGGCCAGCGACGCGATGGTCCGCACCACCACCGCGCCCACTATCTTCCAGGCCGGCGCCAAGGAGAACGTGCTCCCCAGCCGGGCGCGCGCCGTCGTCAACTTCCGCATCCTTCCCGGCGACAGCATCGCGGGCGTGGTGGCGCACGTCCGCCGCGTGGTCAACGACCCGGCGGTCCGCGTGCGGGTGGTGGAAGGGTCCGCCGACGAGCCGTCGCCGGTATCGCCCGCGGACGGCGAGCCCTTCCGGCTGCTGGAGCGCTCCATCCGCCAGGCCGCGCCCGACGCGCTGGTGGCGCCGTACCTGGTGGTGGGCGGCACCGACGCGCGCTACTACCACGCGGTCGCCGGCCACGTCTACCGCTTTCTGCCGGTGCGCATGCGCTCCGGCGACCTGGAGCGCATGCACGGCACCGACGAGCGGATCGCCGTGCGCGACTACCTGGGCGCCATACGCTTCTACCGCCAGCTCATCCTGAACGCGGCGAGCCGCTGACTCTCCCTGGCTTGCCGCTCCGTAAAGGAATGCGTCACGCCGCGTCAGCAGAGTCCATCCCTTGCGCAGAGCAGGCTCTGCTGACTCTGCTGACTCTGCGCGAGGCTCTTTCCTTTGCGCCGGGCACGATCCTTTCCTCCGTGCCGGCCCCTGAAAGGCCGCCGCGGGCACGGCAGACGAAGAGACGGTCCACCCCGGCGCGCGCAGCGGATCACGCGCTCACGCACCTGAAGCCCCGCGCCGTTCGCGGGGCTTTCCACGTTCGTTGCGGCGGCTTATGCCCATTGCGAATCTGATCCGGTAACCAAGCCCCGTCGCGACCGCCGTCCAGCGACTAAAGTCGCCGCAACGACTACACGCTGTCCGCCTTCGCGGACAACACCGGACCGCCAACAGCAGGGATCCTCGAGCGGATTACCGGATTAGAGAAGCAAAGAGCATCAGCCGCTCAGGCGACCGGTCTGCCGACGCGCTCCGGCGGAGCGTTCACTCCGCCACGACCTTTACCTCTCCCAGCTCCTCCAGGTCGGCGGCGCTCTCCTTTCCAAGCACCCGGCGGACGAAGTCGGCCCACCAGTCGGCCTGGGGCTCCAGGGCGTGGTACTGGTCCAGCGCGGCCCAGGTGCGCTCGTGCACCTGCCGCGCGCGCTCCAGCGCGTCCGCCACGCCGAACCCCTCGCGCTTGAGCCAGCGCCGCCCGATCTGCGTGTGCAGCACCTCGTCCGCCCAGTCGTAGTCGTGAAAATGAGCGGACAGGTCGTCGCCGGCCTGGCGCGCGGTCTCGTACTCGAAGCGCTTGCCGGTGTCGCCCGGCATCAGGCTCTGCTCGATGGCGTACAGCAGGAGCTGCCGCTCCAGCGGGTCGGCATGGCGGTTCAGGCGGAGCGAGAAGCCCACGTTCAGCGGGATGCGGGTCCAGTCCACGCCGCGCGCCTCCAGCGCCACGGAGCCCATCATCGCGTGGCGCGCCTCGTCCCACAGCTGGCGCGCGTAGTCGCGGTAGAACTCCCACGGCTGGTCCCGCCGCTCGGTCATGAACGACGCCATCATCTCCGGCACGTCCATCTCCAGCGTCCGCTTGCAGAGCAGCGCCAGGTTGCGCTCGTCCGCGGGAACGCCGGGGGCGTTGTAGACCACGTGCGGGGGGAAGTTGAAGTTGTGCCGCCCCGCGAACCGCCCGTCGCGGCGCGGCGTGGTGTCGGGGACGAACGGCGAGGTGGCGCGGGGCGGCGGGAGCGGGCCCGCATCCGCCGTCACCGGCTCGCCGCCGGCGATCCCGCCGGCGGCCTGCAGGTAGCGCCGCAGGTGCGCCTCCCAGGCAGCAGCGCGATCACGCGCCGCATCGTCCGCCAGCAGTGCATCCACCGCCGCCTCGCCCCAGGCCAGCGCCTCCTCCTGCTCCACGAGGTTGATGCGGATCATCCGCCGCGTGGGGTGGTCGACGAGCGGGTTGGAGAGCTCCAGCTGCCGCCGGTACGCGCGGACCAGCGCGGGCCGCGCGACGCGGTAGATGCCGGCGAGCAGCTCGAGGGTGCCGTGCGGACGCAGCACCTCGTCCAGGAACGCCTCCAGCGCGGCGTCCGGCGGCACGTCCAGCCGCGGCGCCGGGTTGCGCATCTCGGTGATGCGGCGGCGGAGGGCGTCCGCGTGCTCCGCGTCCTGCCACTGGTGCAGCGCCAACGCGCACTTCACCTCCCACTCCGGGGTGGCGGGCAGGTGCGCGAGCGCGATCTCCATCAGCCGCTTCTCCGTCCAGTGCAGGCGCAGCAGGCGATGCACGTTCTCCTCGACCGACGGCCCGATCCGCGCCGCCTGCCGGTAGTCGCACAGCCCGGCGAGCTCGGGAACGCCGATGGATGGTGCGTGGGACATCGTACGCCTCGCGTCCGGGGTGGAGGGCGGATGGGCTGACGCGCAGCGACGGCAACCGGGCATGCGCATCGACGGATCCGGACCCACAAAAATGAATTCGCCTCACGCGGAGTCAACGGAGCCAGCGGAGGACATGGACTCCGCTGACTCCGTCGACTCGAACGCACACAACGCCAGTTACAGACACGTTCCAGGAGACGTGTGGCACACCAGAACGTCCTTCTTTTCCGAAAACAAAGCCTAACAACGCGGACCGCGGCACGCGAGCCACTTGCGTCATATGTTTCCTGGCATTAATATACCTATCACTCCCGCTCCTTTAGCATCATTATTGAACCAGCCCACCCGCGGCGCCGGCAGTCGGGCGGTCGAGTTCCGGAGGTCATGGCGCGCCGCGAGCGCGGCCCGCCATGCGGCGCGGCATCCCGCCGGCGCCGCCATCCCACCCTGCTGGAGGACTGATGAAGCGCACCCTCGCCCCCCTCGCCATCACGGCGCTGGCCCTGACCGCGGCCTGCTCGGACGGTGGACAGACCCCGCTGGCGTCCCCCGCCGGCCGCACCGCCCCCGTGCTCTCCGCCGCCCCGGGCCGGGGCATCGAAGGACAGTACATCGTGGTGCTGAACGACGGAGCGGACCCGCGCTCGGTGGCGGCCATCGCCGGCGTGAGCCCCAGGCACGTGTACACGGCGGCGCTGGACGGCTTTGCCGCCGCGCTGAACGCCGGACAGCTGAACGCGCTGCAGAACAACCCGAACGTGAGGTACATCGAGCAGGACCAGGTGGTCACCCTGGCCGCCTCCCAGTCGGGCGCCACCTGGGGGCTGGACCGCATCGACCAGCGCGACCTGCCGCTGAACAGCACGTACAACTACACGCCCACGGGCGCGGGCGTGCGGGCGTACATCATCGACACGGGCATCAACACCGGCCACACCGACTTCGGCGGCCGCGCCTCCGTCGCCTGGGACGGCATCGGCGACGGCAACGACGACTGCAACGGCCACGGCACCCACGTGGCGGGAACCGTGGGCAGCACCACCTACGGCGTGGCCAAGGGCGTGACCCTGGTGGGCGTGCGCGTGTTCGCCTGCGGCAACACGGGCAGCAACTCCACCATCATCGCCGGCATCAACTGGACGGCGGCGAACGCCGTCAAGCCGGCGGTGGCCAACATGTCGCTGGGCGGCCCCGCCAGCACGGCGACGGACGACGCGGTGAACGGCCTGATCAACGCGGGCGTGATCGCGGTGGTGGCGGCGGGCAACGAGAACCAGAACGCCTGCAACGTGTCGCCGGCGCGCGTGCCCAACGCGATCACGGTCGGCTCCACCACGTCTACGGACGCGCGCTCGTCGTTCTCCAACTACGGCAGCTGCGTGGACATCTTCGCGCCGGGCTCCAGCATCCTGTCCACCTGGATCGGCAGCACGACGGCCACCAGCACCATCAGCGGCACCTCGATGGCCAGCCCGCACGTGGCCGGGGCGGCCGCACTGTACCTGCAAGGCAGCCCGGGCGCGTCGGCCGCCACGGTTCACGGTTTCATCGTTAACGACGCCTCCACCAGCAAGCTGTCCTCCATCGGCACCGGCTCGCCCAACCGGCTGCTCTTCACGCTGGCGACCGTCGACCCGCTTACCGTGAGCATCAGCGGTCCCACCTATATCACCGTGTCCGGAGAGTACACCTGGACGGCGAGCTTCACGGGCGGCACGGTGGCCCCGGAGTTCACCTGGGAGGTGAGCTGGGACGGCCTGTTCTGGTCCCCCCTGGGCAGCGGCCCCAGCCAGACCTACTGGGCCGGTGGAGTGGACTTCTACCTGCGCCTGACCGGGACGCGGGGGACGGACGGCGCGCAGGCCCAGGCGGTGATCTTCGTCCAGGCCCCCTGCATGGAGACGAACCCCGAGTACGCGTGCTCCTGACGCGAGATCAGTAGAGGCGCGGCGATACGCGCGGGGCAGAGCACCGTCCGTGCTCTGCCCCGCTTCTTTACGGTGCGCCCCGAAGGCTCACCAGCGCCTCGCCTCGCCCTCCTCCTCTTCCTCGCCCGGATTGGCGGCAGCGTCCTCGTCCACCACCAGCGGGGTGCGGGTGACCGGGGGGAGGCGGTTCGCGCGCAGCAGGCGGTTGAACGCCCCCAGGTCCTGCGTCCAGACGGCGTCCAGGGCGGCGAGCTCGCGGTCCAGCTGGCCGGAGAGCTCCTGGAACACCTGGTACGCCTGCTCCGTGGGCGCGCTCTCGGCCTCTTCCACGTGGCTCATCAGCGCGGCCAGCTTGTTGTTCAGACGGATGGGATAGTTCAGCGGATCCTGGTTGCTCTGGTTGCGCACCTGGTACAGCCGCTCCTCGATCACGGCCATGCGCGCCAGCAGCGAGTCCCCCGCCTGCCGCACGCCAGCGTCCTGCGTGCGGCCCAGCCGCTCCTGCACCTGCTGGCGCACGCCGCGGATCAGCAGCACCGCGTCGTTGGCCTCGCTGGCCCGGTTGCGGATCCGCATGGCGAAGTCGAAGCGGCGCTGCAGGTCCGCCTGTGAGACACCCTGCAGCCGCGGGTCCGTCCGCACCGTGAAGGCCTGGCGCTGCACCTGGCCGTCCGCCGTCAGCCGGACGGTGTACGTGCCGGGGAGCGCCCGCGGCCCGGCGGCGGTGTCGGCGGCCCACAGGATCATCCCCGGGAACGAGGTGGGCCCGGGGTAGCGCAGGTTCCAGCCGAAGCGGTTCATCCCCTGCTGGTTGGGCGCGAACCGCTGGGCCCGCCCGCGTCCGCCCCCCTCGCCCTCGCCTTCGTCCTCGCCGCCGCCACCCGCACCGCGCGCCGCGTTGCGCACCGAGTCCGGCCGCGTGTCGTTGGCGAAGCTGCGGATCACGTTGCCCTGCGCGTCCAGGATCTCCACCGTAAGCCGCCGCGCGGGCGCCGGGAGGGTGTAGTAGATGATGGCGCCCGGGTCCACGCCGCGCGTTACGTCCGCCGGCCGGAACAGGCGCGGCGGCGTCTGCGCGGCGCGGGTGCGCCCCGGGGCGTCCGGCTGCGGGGGCACGTCGCGCATCTGCCGCAGCAGGTGCGCGCCCGCGTCCAGCGCGTAGAACGAGCGCCCGTGCGTGCTGATCACCACGTCCGCGTCGCGCACGGCGACGTCGGAGACCTGGACCACGGGGAGGTTCAGCCGCAGCGACTCCCAGCTCGCCCCATCATCCCAGGAAACCCAGATCCCCCGTTCCGTGGCCGCGTAGAGCATCCGGGGACGGACGGGATCCTCGCGCACGGAGCGCAGGAAGTCGCCCTCCGGCAGGTTGCCGGCGATGTTCGTCCAGGTGCGCCCGTAGTCGTCGGTGCGGAACAGGTAGGGGCGAAAGTCGCCCAGGAGGAAGCGGTTCCCCGCCAGGTACGCCGTCCCCGGCCGGTGCGGCGACGCCTCCAGGGTGTGGATCTTGGTCTGCTCCGGCAGCTCCGGCGGCGTGACGTCAGACCAGCTGCCGCCGCCGTCGCGGGTGACGAACGCCTTGCCGTCGTCGGACCCCGTCCAGATGAGGCCGCGCTCGCGGGGGCTCACGCCGATGGTGAAGATGGTGGCGTACGTCTCCACCCCCGTCTGGTCGCGGGTGATGGGCCCGCCCGACGGCCCCAGCGTGGCGGGATCGGCCCGGGTGAGGTCGGGGGAGATGCGCTGCCAGCTCTGTCCCTCGCTGGTGGTCTTCCACAGGTGCTGTGTGCCGGTGTACAGCGTGGCGGGATCGAGCGGATCGAAGACGATGGGAAAGGTCCACTGCACCCGCTCGCGCAGGTCGGACGCGGACTGGCCCATCGGGTTCTCCGGCCAGACGTTCACGGGCCGCTGCTGCCCGGTGGCGTAGTCGAAGCGGTCCAGCGAGCCGCCGTAGCACCCGGCGTAGTACAGGTTGGTGTTCAGCGGATGCGGGGCCACGTAGCCGGACTCGCACCCCCCCACCGCGAAGAAGTTGCGGCCCCCCGCGCTCAGGTGCCCCCACCCGCGGATCGGCACGCAGACGGTGCTGTTGTCCTGCTGCCCCCCGCACGCCATCGCCGGCTGGTGGGCGGTCAGGGCCAGCCGGTAGATCTGTGCCGTGGGGTAGTCCTGGTCCGTCCACGTCCTTCCGCCGTTGACGCTCACGTTGCCGCCGCCGTCGTTCCCCTCGACCATCCGCTGGTTGTCGTCCGCCGCGATCCACAGGTCGTGGTTGTCGCCGTGGGGCGTGCGGATGGTGGTGGGGAACGTCCTTCCTCCGTCGTCGGAGCGGAAGAAGCCCACGTTCATCACGTACACGCGGTCCTTCTCCTTCGGATCGGCCAGCAGGCGCGTGTAGTAGAAGGCGCGCTGCCGCAGCCTGCGCTCCGTGTTCACCCGCTCCCAGGTGTCGCCCCGGTCGTCGCTGCGAAACACGCCGCCGCTGTCGTGCTCCACGATGGCGTAGACGCGCGTGGGGTCCGCGGGGCTGACGGAGACGCCGATCTTGCCCACCAGCCCCTCCTGCGGCATCCCCGGCCGGCGCGTGAGCTCCGTCCAGGTGGCGCCGCCGTCGCTGCTGCGGAAGAGCCCGCTTCCGGGACCGCCGCTGCTGAGCGCCCACTGGTTGCGCCACGCCTCCCACAGCGCCGCGTAGACGATGTCCGGGTTCTGCGGGTCGATGGAGATGTCCACGCCGCCCGTCCGCTCGTCGCGCCCGAGCACCCGCGTCCACGTCCGGCCGCCGTCGCTGGTGCGGTAGATGCCGCGCTCCGGGCTGGGCCCGCTGTACTCCCCGAACACCGCCGCGTACGCGATGTCGCAGTTGGTGGGATGGACGCGGATGCGGCCGATGTTGCGCCCCTCGCGCAGGCCCACGTGCGTCCACGTCTTGCCGGCGTCGGTGCTCCTGTACGCGCCGTCGCCGGGAAGGACGTTGCCGCGCAGCTGCGTCTCGCCGGTGCCCAGGTAGACGACGTCGGGGTTGGACTGGCAGACTTCCACCGCGCCGATGCTGGAGCTGCCGATCTTGCCGTCCGTCACCGGCTGCCAGGTGGTGCCGCCGTCCGTGGTCTTCCACAGTCCGCCCCCCGTGGCGCCGAAGTAGTACTCCAGCGGCCGGGCCGTGCTGCCGCTGACGGCGATGGAGCGCCCGCCGCGGTTGGGCCCCAGGTTGCGCCAGGCGAGCCCCCGGTATCGCACGGTGTCGGGATCCGGCGGCGTGTTGCGCTCCACCTGCGCCGCGAGGGAGGGCGCGACGAGCAGGGCGAGCAGGGCGAGTGCAGGGCGGAGTGGATGCATGGGTCCGGCTCGGGGTGGGGATGGATGTAGGGCAAGGCACCGTCCGGCGGGGGATCCGCCGCACGTTTCTCGCCAGCCGGAGCGGCCTTGCCCCGGGCGGGCGGCTGGTGTAGCGTCGCACGGGTACGCTGTAGACGGCCGTTCCCTCTCACCCGGGCACCCCGGATGGCGCTCTCCGCAAGCACCCGCCCCGCCGCGCCCCCCGCCGCCGACCGCAGGCCGCGGAGCGGCACCCGCGGCTGGGCGCGGTGGATGTTCTACTCGCACCTGTGGCTGGGCGTGGTCACCACGGGGATCGTGCTGATCATCTGCGTCACCGGCGTGCTGCTGAACCACAAGCGCCCGCTGGGGCTGATGCCCGACGTGCCGAACGACTCCCCCGGCGCCCTGCCCCAGTCGCTCCCCCTCGCCGAGCTGGCCGCGCGGGCGGAGCGCGCGGTGCGGCCGGAGGTGGCGGCGTCCGGCATCGACCGCATGGACGTGCGACCCGGCGACGGGTTCGTGAAGGTGCGCTTCGACGACCGCGAGGTGCACGAGGTGACGGTGGACCTGGCCAGCGGGCGCGTGCTGCACGTGGGCCTGCGCAACGACGTCTTCCTGGAGAAGCTGCACTCCGGCGAGATCTTCGGCGACGGCTGGACCCTGCTGAGCGACGTCGCGGCCATCGCGCTGGCCATCCTGGTGATCAGCGGGCTGTGGCTGTGGCTCTACCCGCGGGCCCGCGCATGACGGACTCGCGGCTGGCGCTGGTGGTGGGCCTCTTCGTCGTCCCCGCCCTGCTCCTCTGGCTGGGCCACCGCATGCGCCGCCAGTCGGCCGCGCGCCGCCGCGTGTTCTGGGGCGCCGTGATCGGCTACCTCGCGGGGATGCTCGTCACCCTGGTGGCCATCCACTACCCGGCCGTGCTCTGGACCGGCGGCGGCTGGCGAACGGCGGTGGTGCACTGGGGGATGGTGGTGGGGACGGCGGTGGGGGCGGGTGGGGGGATCGTCGCAACGGGAAGAGGCGCCGACGGCTGAACAAGGGGAGCAGTTGCGCCTCGCCCAGCACCCGGCGGACGAACCCGGCCCACCCGTCGGCCTGGGGCTCCAGGGCGCGGTACTGGTCCACCGCGGCCCGCGCTCGTGCACCTGCCGCGCGCGCTCCAGCGCGTCCGCCACCCCGAACCCCTCCCGCATGAGCCGGCACCTCTCCGCCGGAACAGCCCGCCGGGAGAATATGGCTGCGGTGCAGTCCGCGAAGGCGGACTTTGCGAGTTTCCCGCGGCGACTTCAGTCGCTCAGGCGCGGGCGCTGCGATTCCCGGTTTAGATTCGCAAAGGGCATCATTCGCTCCGGCGTCGCACGAGAACCCGGCGCGGTTCGACGCGGCGGCGTTCGCGGCGTAGCGCCCGACCCTCACTCCAGACCATCCGTCATCACCGTGTAGCATCCCAACCACCCCTCCCCCGGGGTGGGGGGAGGGGTCGCCCGCCTTTGCGAGGAACGAGCAACGGCCGGGCGGGGGAGAGGGCCCTCGCGGACGCAGACCGATGCCCGTCGAAGCCCATTTCTGAAACCAGCTGTCGTCCCCCCCGGCACGATCCTTTCACCCGCGCTCGCCTCCCGGCAATCGCCCGCGGGCACGGTGAGACGCAAGGAGGACGAGCATGGTGCAGACGCTGGACGCACCGGCGGAGCGCGCGTTCCGACCGGAGATGGCGGCGAGCGTGGGAAGCTCCTCGCAGCAGCCGGGCTGGGACCTGGACGTGGAGCGGCGAATGGACGACGGCCGCACCCTCGCCCACGCCATCGGCTGGTGGGGCGTGGGGCTGGGGCTGGCGCAGCTGCTGGCGCCGGACCGGTTCGGGCGGATGCTGGGCGCGGAGCACCGCACGCGCCTCATCCAGGCGTACGGCGTGCGCCAGATGGTCAAGGGCGCGATGATCCTTTCGCGGGAGCGGCCCGCCCTCTTCATGTGGATGCGCGTGTTCGACGACCTGCTGGACCTGGGGACGCTGGCTCCCGCGCTGCGTGCCGACAACCCGAAGCGCGGCAACGTGGCCGCCGCGATCGCGTTCGTGGCCGGCAACGCGGTGCTGGACGCGGCCTGCGCCCGGCAGCTGGGCCGGCACCACGTGCGCTGACCCGGCGGCGCGCGCATCAGGCAGCCGGCAGGGACAGGGGCCGCCGCTCCCGCGGGATGCGGCGGCCTTCGCCGAAACTTCAGGGAGGGGAGGCGGGCAAGATGAAGGCACTCCGGTGGCACGGCCGGTCCGACGTGCGGTGCGAGGAGGTTCCGGACCCCACCATCGTCGATCCCACGGACGCCATCGTCCGCATCACCAGCACCGCCATCTGCGGCAGCGACCTGCACCTGTACGACGGCTTCAACCCCTTCATGGAGCCCGGCGACATCCTGGGCCACGAGCCCATGGGGATCGTGGAAGAGGTGGGGAGCGAGGTGCGGCGGATCAAAAAGGGCGACCGCGTCGTCATCCCCTTCACCATCTCGTGCGGCAGCTGCTGGTTCTGCCAGAACAAGTTCTACTCCGTCTGCCAGACCACCAACCGGAATCCCGAGATCCCGAAGAAGCTCATCGGGCACACCACGGCGGGCCTCTTCGGCTACTCGCACATGACGGGCGGGTTCGCGGGCGGGCAGGCGCAGTTCCTTCGCGTCCCCTTCGCCGACGTGGGGCCGCTGCGCATCGACAGCGACCTCCCGGACGAGAAGGTGCTCTTTCTCTCCGACATCTTTCCGACCGGGTGGATGGCGGCCCTGAACGCGGACATCCAGCCGGGCGACACGGTGGCGGTGTGGGGGTGCGGGCCGGTGGGGCAGATGGCCATCCAGAGCTGCTGGATGCAGGGCGCCGGCCGGGTGATCGCCATCGACACGGTGCCGGAGCGCCTGGCCATGGCGCGCACGGCGGGGCGCGCGGAGACCATCGACTTCAAGGAGACGGGGGTCTACGACGCGCTGATGGAGATGACGAACGGCCGGGGGCCGGACCGCTGCATCGACGCGGTGGGCGCCGAGGCGCACGGCACCGGGAGCATCGACGCCGTCTACGACAAGGTCAAGACGATGCTGATGCAGGAGACCGACCGCGTGCACGTGCTGCGCGAGGCCATCCTGTGCTGCCGTCCGGCGGGGACCATCTCCATTCCGGGCGTCTACCTGGGGGTGGGGGACAAGATTCCCGTGGGCGCCATCATGAACAAGGGGCTCACGATCAAGGCGGGACAGACGCACGTGCAGGCGTACCACGAAGAGCTGCTGCGCCGCATCGAGTCGGGGGAGATCGATCCATCGTTCGTCATCACGCACACGGTGCCGCTGGACCGCGGGCCGGAGATGTACAGGACCTTCCGTGACAAGGAGGACGGCTGCATCAAGGTCGTCCTCAAGCCCTGACCTCACGCCCCACCCGCCCCGCGTCCGTACCATGGCTCCACCCCGCCGATCCTTCCGTCTGCCGATCCTGGTCGCCGCCGCCGCGCTGGGCGGCTGCTTCTGGCCTGCGCCGCCACCGGTGAACCCGTACCAGGCGACGAGCGACGAGATGAACACCATCCTCACACAGATCGCCTGGTTCAGCGACACGATCGGCGGGCTGCCGGAGACGCTCCAGGAACTGTGCCCCGGCGTGGAGCGCGGGTGCCCGTGGATGCTCCCCGGCTGGCGCTTCACCGACGTGTGGGAGCGGCCGTTCCGCTACACCCGCCTCGGAGGCGACGAGTTCGAGCTGCGCTCCGCCGGGCCCGACGGCGCATTCGACACCGCGGACGACGTGGTCTACCGCCCCAGCGCGGAGCGGGCACTGGTGGCGCGGGCGAGCGGCTGCTATCGAATGGTGCAGAATGGATGGAAGGAGTTCTCCGGCGACGAGCTGCGGCTGGACAGCGCCGAGGTACCGATGCATCCGACGTTCCGCAGGGGGCGGGCGTACCACGCGTCGCCGCTCGATGCAGTATGGGAAGGGGTCGGCAACGATTCCATCGCCGTGCGGTGGGTGGGAATACACTCGTCGATGAACTACGTGCTGCACGTGGGGCGCGACACGCTTTCCGGCTACTCCACCATTGGCATCGGCATGGCGAGCTACTGGGGGCCGGATCACCGGCGGTCGCGGGTGCTGGCGGTGCGTACGGCGTGCGGGCGGGGGGATAGGGAATAGCGAATAGGGAATAGGTTACAGGGGACAGGTTACAGGTTACAGCCTGCAACGACGCGAGCAACCAACGGGCATGGATACGACAGCGCGCCCGCCGAAACCCGGCGGGCGCGCTGTCACCTTGTCACCTTGTCACCTTGTCACCTTGTCACCTTGTCACCTTGT
>DATAAG010000741.1:0-6850 GCA_036260235.1 Longimicrobium sp. | reverse complement strand
GGCCAGCTGCGCCTGAACGTTCACCGTCTCGTAGTCGTCCGCCAGGGGAAGCCAGGGCTCGCCGGTCGTGAAACCGGCGTTGGGCTCGGCGGACCACTGCATGGGGGTGCGCTCCGGGTCGCGCCCCAGGCCCCGGCCGGGAAGGTTCTTCTCCCACGGGTCCTGCACGCGCTCCGGCGGGATGGGCACGTCGCGCATCCCGATCTCGTCGCCGTAGTAGATGGTGGGCGTGCCGCGCAGGGTCAGCAGGAGCATGGCCGCGACGCGCGCCTGCGCCGCCGCGACCCGGCTGGCGATGCGGTGCCGGTCGTGGTTGCCCAGCACCCAGTTGGGCCACGCGCCCGGCGGCAGCAGCTCCTCGTAGCGGCGGATGGCGGCGTCCAGCGCCCGCGCCCGCCAGGGCAGCGTGATGAGCCGGAAGTTGTAGGGGAAATGGACGCCGCCGCCACCCTCCCCGTAGTACGCCATCAGCCGCTCCACCCGGTTGTAGATCTCGCCGATGAGCACGCGGTCGCCGTACGACTCCACCAGGGCGCGCATCCGCGCGATCAGCGCGTGCACCTCCGGGCGGTCGGCGGAATGCTCGCGCAGCAGCGCATCGTACGGATCGTCCACCCCTTCCACGTACGCGGGGTTCGGCGGGTTGTCGCGGAAGTGGTCGTCCTTGATCACCACCTGCACCGCGTCCACCCGCACGCCATCGGCGCCGCGCTGCAGCCAGAAGCGCAGCACGTCCAGCATCTCCAGCTCCACCGCCGTGTTGCGCCAGTTGAGGTCCGGCTGCTCGCGGAGGAAGGTGTGCAGGTAGTACTGGCCGGTGGGCTCGTCCCACTCCCACGCGCTGCCGCCGAACGCGCTGAGCCAGTTGTTGGGCGGTCCGCCGCCGGGCGCGGGGTCGCGCCAGACGTACCAGTCGCGCTTGAGGTTGTGCCGGCTGGCGCGGGACTGGACGAACCAGGGGTGGCGGTCGGAGGTGTGGTTGGGGATGTAGTCGACGATCACGCGGATGCCGCGCGCGTGCGCCTCGGCCACGATGCGGTCGAAGTCCACCAGGCTGCCGTAGACGCGGTCCACGGCGCGGTGGTCGGTGACGTCGTAGCCAAAGTCCGCCATGGGCGAGGGGTAGAACGGGCTGATCCACACCGCGTCCACCCCCAGCCACTGCAGGTAGTCCAGCCGCCGGACGATGCCGCGCAGGTCGCCAATGCCGTCGCCGTCGGTGTCCTGGAAGGAGCGTGGATAGATCTGGTAGATGACGCCCCGCTGCCACCACGCCGCCCCCGCCTCCGCCCCGCCCCCCTCCATCAGCTGGGTCATCCGCTCGCTCCGTCTTTCCCTCGGTCCGCGTACCCCGATGCGAGGTGCACGGCGCACAACGGGTACCAGCCCGCCGGTTATGAGAAGAATGCCTCACACGGAGTCAACGGAGTCAGCGGAGTTGTCTCTCGCGTGGAGACGACCTCCTCCCCATGAGGTCTTGTGGGAACAACTACGGCCGTCAGCACGAACGAACTCCGCTGAGTCCGTTTGACTCCGTGTGAGGCTAAAGCAGTTCCGCGGCGATGGCGCGGGCGAGGGCGTCCGCCTGGCCCATGCGGTCTTCGCCCTGCTTGCCGTTGCTCAGGACGATGATGGTCAGGCGGCGCCCGGGAAAGCGGTTCACGATGGAGCTGAAGCCGGCGATGGCGCCGCCGTGGGTGATGAGCGGCTCCCCGCGGTAGCTGCTCAGGAACCACCCCAGCCCGTAGCCGGACTGCGGCGCCCCGCCGAACTCGAAGCGCGCCTCCGCGCCCGATGCCAGCCGCGCGGGCGCGTACATCGCCTGGTAGCTCCGCGGCGCGAGAAGCTCCTGCCGCTCCAGCGCCGCGGCCCAGGCGGCGAGGTCCAGCACGCTCGCCTCCATGCCGCTGTTGCCCCATCCGCTGAACACGTGCGGCGCCCGTTCCAGGCGGCCTTCCACGCGGTCGTATCCCACCGCGTGCAGGGTGTCGCCCGTGGCGGCGACGCGGTAGCCGGCGGTGCGCATCCCCAACGGCTGAAAGATCCGGCGGCGGAGGAAGGCGCCGAGCTCCTCGCCGCTCACGCGCTCCACGATGTCCGCCAGCAGGGTGTACCCCGCGTTGGCGTACTGCCAGCGCGTGCCCGGGGCGAAGGAGACGGGCTGCTCCTCCAGCCGCCGCCGGAACTCCTCCACCGTCATCTCGTCCACGTTCGCGCGGCGCACGTCCGGGTAGACGCCGCCGGTGTGCGTGAGCAGCTGCCGGGGCGTGACGCCGTCGTACTTCGCGGGGAGCCACGGCAGGTAGCGCGCGGCGGGCGCGTCCAGGTCCACCCTGCCCTCCTCCGCCAGCATCAGCACGGCCATCGCCGTGAACGGCTTGGTGGTGGAGGCGAGCTGAAAGAGGGTGCCGGGGCGCACCGGCAGGTTGCGCTCGCGGTCCGCCACCCCGTAGCCGCGCGCGAACACCAGCGTGTCGCCGCGCAGGATGGCCACGGCGGCACCGGGAATCTCACGCTGGCGCAGCAGGGCGCCCACCGCGGAGTCCACGCGCTCCAGCCCGGGATCCAGCCGCTGCGGCAGACCCGTCCGCGGCGACTGGTCCCGCGACCGCGTGGACGCGCCGCACGCCGCGACCGCCGCGCACAGCAGGAGCGCGGCTCCGATGCCGCGCCGATGGATGTGGATCGTGCTCATCATGTCTCTCCTTCCGGATCTCGCGCCGGCAGTGAAGCACCCGCGAAAAAGCTAGACATGTCGGGCGTGAATGTCCAATATATGGAAGTCACCACATCCTTTATGAAACGCATATGGATCAGCGAATCGACCTGGCTCTCCTCCGGCAGTTCGCCGCCGTGGCGGACGAGCTGCACTTCGGCCGGGCGGCGGCACGGCTGGGCATCGCGCAGCCGCCGCTGAGCCAGCGCATCCGCCGGCTGGAGGAGCTGCTCGGCTTTCCCGTCTTCGCGCGCACCAGCCGCCGGGTGGAGCTCACCCCGGCCGGCGCGCACCTGCACCAGGCCGTCATCCGGCTGACGGCGGACCTGTCGCGCGAGATCGACGCAGCGGCGGCGGTCGCGCGGGGCGAGATGGGGGAGGTGTCGGTGGGCTACGTGATGCCCGGGGCGCTGGCGCTGGTGCCGCCGCTCGTCCGCCGCTTTCGGGCGGCGCGGCCGGGGGTGACGCTGCAGCTGCGGGAGATGTCCAGCGCTCCGCAGGCGCAGGCGCTGCGCGAGGGGTCGCTGGACGTGGGATTCCTCTCGGAGCCGGAGGCCGGCGATTCGCTGCGCCGCTGGCGGAGCTGGGCGCAGCCGCTGGCCGCCCTGGTGGGGTCGGAGCACAGCCGTGCGGCGGATCGCTCGGTGGCGCTGCGCGACCTGGCGCAGGAGCCGTTCGTGATGTTTCCGCGCGCACAGGCGCCGGAGCTGCACGACCTGATCGGCGCCGCGTGCCGTGCGGCGGGCTTCACACCGCGGGTGGTGCAGGAGGCGCAGTCGTGGCAGATGATCGCGGGGCTGGTGGGCGCCGGGGTGGGAGTCGCCATCGTCCCCGCGAGCGTGCGCCGGCTTGGCGTTCCCGGCGTGAAGGCGCTGCGCCTGCAGCCGCCGATCCAGGCGAACCGCGTCGCGATGTGCACGCGCCAGGGCGAGCTGCCGCCGGCCGTGCAGGCCTTCGTGGACGAGGCGCAGAAGAGCGCGGGATGATGCGTCGATCGGAACGGGTTTGCCTCACACCCAGTCAGCAGAGTCGACAGAGGAACTACTCTGCTGACTCTGCTGACTCTGTGTGAGGCCATTCTTCCTGGCGCCCGCTCACCGGCTCTCGATGTCGATGCGCGGCGCGTTGGGGACGAAGTGCAGCCGCACGCGCACCCGCTGCCCCGCGACGGCGGGCGGGGAGAAGCGGAGCCGGTCGCCGACGCTGTAGCCGGCGCCGCGGAACAGGTCGGCGGTGGTGTAGATGACGACGCTGCGCTCCACGCGGCCGTCCGCCGCCAGGGTCAGCAGCATCACCACCTCGCCGGTGACGCCCGCGTCGCGCAGCAGCGGGGGATACTCGCGGACGATGAGCCGCTGCCCCTCGTCCGCGTTCAGCAGCTGCGGGACCGGCGCCGCGGCAGAGTCGGCCGGGACGGTGCCGGGCTCCGCGCCGCCGGCGGCCGCGGGCGCGCACCCGGCGGCGGCGAGCGCGGCGAGGACGAGGAAGCTCCGCACCCGCATCACGGCTCCACGAGCTCCACCTCGCTGCGGCGCGAGAAGCTCATCCGCACCCGCACCGTCGTGCCGGTCGCGGCCGGCGGGCTGAAGCGGATGGACCGGGCGATGCGCAGGGCGGGCGCGCGGAAGGTCTCGTTGGTCGCCTCCACGTCGGTCACGGACTGCACGGTCCCATCCGCGTTCAGCGTCACGTCCAGCAGCACGTCGCCGGTGACCCCCGCGTCGTAGATCTGCCGCGGCACCGCGCCCGCCATCAGCCGCGTGACCGCGGCTTCGTTGGTGATCCGCACCGGCCCGGCGGGCGCCGGCTGCGCGGGCTGCGCCGGGGCGGGCTGCGCCGGCTGCCCCGCGGGCGGGGGCGGCGGGGGAAGCACCACGGGTGCGGGCGCGGTCGCCGGGCAGGTGCACGGCTGGCAGCCGGCGGCGGCAAGGAGCACCAGCGAGGCGAGCGCGATGGGCGTGGTCTTCATGGTCTTGGTGTCCGGAGTGGCGGGCCAGGGAAACCCTCGGGTGTGCGCTCACACAAGGGAGCGGCGGCGAAAGCCTACGTCAACGCCTCTGCCAGCCGCGGTATGACGCGCTCGCCGAAGACGTCGATGAAGCGCTCCTGCTCGCCGCGGTGCACGCAGTGCAGGTTGATCTCCTCGAAGCCCATCTCCACGTCCCCCGCAAGCCAGTCGAGGTGCTGCTCCACGTCCGCGGAGACGCGCATCTTCTCCTTCACCTCGTCCGGCCGCACCCCCTGGCCAATGGCGTCGAACTGCGAGGGGAGCCGCAGGTCGCTCAGCACGGGGCTGGGCAGCTTGACCGTGCGCCACTGCTCCCACGCGCCGCGCAGCGCCTCCTCCTCCGTCCGCGCGAAGGAAAGCTGCGCCTGCAGGTAGACCGGCTTCCCCTCCCCGCCCCCGCGGCGAAAGGCGTCGATCATCTCCCGCATGCTCTCCCGCGGGCCCACGACGGTGATCATCCCGTCCGCCCATCCGCCCATCCACTCTGCCGTCTCGGGGCTGAGCGCCGCGCCCACGATCTTCGGCGGCTCCTCCGGCAGCGAGTAGAGCTTCGCCTCCTCCACCACGATCAGCCCGCGGTGCGTCACCTTTTCCCCCGTCCACAGGGCGCGGATGACGTCCACGGCCTCACGCAGGCGGGCGTTGCGCTCGTCCTTGGCGGGCCAGCGGCGGCCGGTGATCCCCTCGTTCAGCAGCTCGCCGCTCCCGGGCGCGATCCAGAAGCGGCCGGGATACATCTCCGCCAGGGTGGCCGCCGCCTGCGCGACGATGGCCGGATGGTAGCGCCACCCGCCCGGCACCGTCACCACGCCGAAGGAGAGCGAGGTGGCCTGCAGCGCCGCGCCCAGCCAGCTCCAGGCGAAGCCGCTGTGCCCCTGGTGCTCGCTCCAGGGGTGGAAGTGGTCGCTGCACATCCCGCTCTGGAAGCCCGCCTGCTCCGCGCGGCGGACCAGGCGCAGCAGCTGGCCCGGCGCGTACTGCTCGTGGCTGGCGTGATAGCCGATGCGCGTCATCCGTCAGCGCGTGCTGGTCTTGCCGGTGATCGCCAGCACCTCGCCGGAGATGTACCGCGCCTCGGCGGAGGCCAGCCAGACGTACGCCGCCGCGATCTCCACCGGCTGCGCGGCGCGCTTCCACATGGTGTCCTTGCCGAACTCCTTCACGTGCTCGTCGTCCAGCGTCGCCGGGATCAGCGGCGTCCACACCGGGCCCGGCGCCACGCAGTTCACGCGGATCCCCTTCTCCGCGACGCTCTGCGCCAGCGCCTTGGTGAAGGTGTGGATGGCGCCCTTGGTGGCCGAGTAGTCGATGAGGCCGTCGTTCCCCTCCAGCGCCGTCACGGACCCCGTGTTCAGGATCACGCCGCCGGCCTTGAGGTGCTTGAGGGCGGCCTGGGCCATGAAGATGTAGCCGTAGATGTTGGTGCGGAACGTACGGTCGATCTGCTCTTCGGGGGTGTCCTCCAGCGACGGCTGCTCCTTCTGGTACGCCGCGTTGTTGACCAGGACGTCCAGGCGTCCGAGCTCCTTCGCCACGCGCTCCACGAAGTCGAAGCACGCCTGCCGTTCGCGCACGTCGAAGCGCTGCACGATGCACTTTCGCCCGGCCGCCTCCACCTGCCGCCGCGTCTCTTCCGCGTCCTCTTCCTCCGCCTCCGACAGGTAGCCGATGGCCACGTCCGCGCCCTCCTTCGCGAAGCAGATGGCCACCGCCCGGCCGATCCCGCTGTCGCCGCCGGTGATGGCGGCGGCGAGGCCTTTCAGCTTGCCGCACCCCTCGTAGCTGGATTCGCCGTGGTCCGCACCCGGCTTGAGCGCGTCGTCGGTGCCGGGGTACGGCTGGTCGGTCTGCTTGCCGGACGGATCGGGGCCGGCCATCGGGTTGCGGTCCAGCATGTGGATGATCCCCTGCGCTCGTGGGATGATGGATGCGGATTTTCGGAGCGCGGGCGGGGTGCAGGGATCGTACCGGGGGCGGGCTCAGGGGCCCTCTCCCTGACCCCTCCCCGCTCGTTCCTCGCGGAGAGGGGGAGAGGCGCACGTGGACGACCGTCCGGTGCGCTTCGGCTGCCCTTGGCGCGAGCCGCAGCGCCCCCCTCTCCCCGGCCCTCTCCCCCGCAAGCGGGG
>DATAAG010000740.1:0-6592 GCA_036260235.1 Longimicrobium sp. | reverse complement strand
GCGCCCGGCTCGTTCACCCGTTCACCCGTTCACCCCGTCACCCTGTCACCGCCTCACCCCAGGTTGTACCTCGCCGACAGGTCCTGCTGCGTGTTCGTCGCAACCAGGCGGATCTCGTCCGGCTGCAGCAGCGGGTCGTCGCGCAGCAGGAGGGTGAGCTTGAGCGTCTTCTCCAGCCCCTTGAGGAACTGCGGCTCCTGCTCGATCACGAAGAGCGCCACCTCCGGGTGCACGCGGACGGTGATCTGCCGGTCCTTCCCCTCCGCCCCGGCGCGCCGGAGCGACCGCTCGATCCGCCGCACCACCGTCTCCGGGGTGAAGATGCGGCCGGTGCCGTCGCAGGTGGGGCAGGGCTCGGTCTGGGTGTGGTAGAGCGAGGCGCGCACCCGCTGGCGCGTCATCTCGATCAGCCCCAGCTCGCTCACCTGGAACGCCTTGGTGCGGGCCCGGTCGCGCGCCAGGTGCTGCCGCAGCTCCTGCAGCACCTTCTCGCGGTTCGCCCTGGACTCCATGTCGATGAAGTCGCAGACGATGATGCCCCCCACGTCGCGCAGCCGCAGCTGCCGCGCGATCTCGCGGGCCGCGTCCACGTTGGTCTTGAGGATCGTCTTCTCGGGGTCCTTCTTTCCCGTGTAGCGCCCCGTGTTGACGTCGATGGAGACCAGCGCCTCGGTGGGCTCCACGATGATGTAGCCGCCGGACGGCAGGTTCACACGGCGCTGGAAGGCATCGCGGATCTCGCGCTCCAGGTCGTATGCGTCGAAGAGGGGCTTGCCGTCGGTGTACAGGTGCACCCGCGAGACGAGCGTGGGGTCCACCTGCTCCAGGTACGCCACCACCTCGTCGTACACGTTCTTGCTGTCGACGGTGAGCGAGTCGACCTTCTGCGAGAAGAGGTCGCGGATGATGCCGGCGGTGAGCTTGGCCTCGCGGTGCACGGCCGCGGGGGCGCGCGACCGCTTCGCCTTCTTCTGGATCTGCCCCCAGGTGCCCATCAGCGACTTGAGCTCGCGCTCGAAGGTCTCGCGCGTGAGGTCCTCGCTGACGGTGCGCACGATCACGCCCCCCGCCTTCTCGGGAAGGACCTCGCGCGCCAACTGGCGCAGGCGCGCGCGCTCCTCGCGGTCCTCGATCTTGCGGGACACGCCCACGTGGCTGCTTCCCGGCATGTAGACCAGGAAGCGCCCCGGAAGGGAGATGTTGGCGGTGACGCGGGGGCCCTTGGTGCTGATGGGCTCCTTGCTCACCTGCACCAGCAGGTCCTGCCCCTTCTTGACCACGTCCTGGATGGGCGGGTAGCTGCGCCCCCGCCGTCCTCCTCCCCCGCCCCCTCCGTTCCCGCCCCCGTTGCCGGACGACGCCTCGGCCGCGTCGTCGGAGGGGTCCTCGGCGTCGTCGTCGCCGTCGTCCTCCAGCGCCACGTCGGAGACGTGCAGGAACGCGGCCTTCTCCGTGCCGATGTCCACGAAGGCGGCCTGGATTCCGGGGAGCACGGCCTCCACCCGCCCCTTGTAGACGTCGCCCACCATGCGGGCGGCCTCGGGGCGGTCCACCATCAGCTCCACCAGCACGTCGTCTTCCAGGATGGCGACGCGGGTCTCGCGGGCGGTGGTGTTCATCAGGATCTCGCGCTTCACGCCGCCTCGCACGGGTGCGGGGGGCGCCGGGCGAGACCCGGCGGGGGGGACGGCCGCGCGCGAGGGGCGCGCGCGCGTCCCCCGTGGTGCCTGTGCTTCTCCATCAGTGCCTCTGCAAGGGCCGCGGCCGCGCGGTTGGCGCGGCGGGCCCCTCGTTCAGTGGGAGAGCTCGCGGAGGAGGTTGCGGGCGATCACCAGCCGCTGGATCTCGCTGGTCCCCTCCCCGATCTCGCAGATCTTGGCGTCGCGCATCATGCGCTCCACCGGGTATTCCTTGGTGTAGCCGTAGCCGCCGTGGATCTGGACCGCCTTGGTGGTGGCCCGCATGGCCATCTCCGAGGCGAACAGCTTTGCCATCGACGCCTCTTTCGTGTACGGCCGGCCCTGCTCGCGCAGCCACGCCGCGTGGTACACCAGGTGTTTGGCGGCCTCGATCTCGGTCGCCATGTCGGCCAGCATGAACTGGATCCCCTGGAAGTCGGCGATGGGCTTGCCGAACTGCCGCCGTTCGGTGGCGTACCGCACCGCCTGCTCGAACGCGCCCTCGGCGATGCCGAGCGACAGCGCGCCGATGCCGATGCGGCCGGCGTCCAGCGTCTTCATGAAGTTCACGAAGCCCATCCCCACCTCGCCCAGCACCTGGCCGTCGGGGACGAAGGCGTTCTCGAACACCAGCTCGCGGGTGTCCGAGGCGCGCCACCCCATCTTGTCCTCCTTCTTTCCCGCGCGCACCCCTTCGGTGAACGGCAGGTCGTCGCAGTGCCCCACCCCCAGCTCCCGGGCGCGGTCCAGGTCGGTGGAGGGCTTGGCGACGATGAACGAGGTGATCCCCTTGTTCCCCTTCTCGCGGTCCGTGACCGCCGTGGCCACGAACACCTCGCCCACGCCGGCGTGGGTGATGAAGATCTTGCTGCCGTTCAGCACCCAGCCGCCGTCGCACTTCACGGCGGTGGTCGCCGTGCCGCCGGCGTCGGAGCCGGCGCCCGGCTCGGTGAGCCCGAAGCCGCCCAGGACGGTGCCGCTGGCCAGGGGCGGGACGAAGCGCTCCTTCTGCTCCTGCGTGCCGAAGTTGACGATCGGCGACGTGCCCAGGGTGGTGTGGGCGCTCACGGTGATGGCGTGGCTGGCGTCCACCTTCGCCAGCTCGTGGATGACGATGGTGTAGGCGATGCCGTCCATCCCCGCCCCGCCCAGCTCCTCGGGCCAGGGGACGCCCAGCAGCCCCAGCTCGCCCATCTTGCGGACGTTCTCCCACGGGAACTCCGACGTCTGGTCCAGCTCCGCGGCCACGGGCGCGATCTCGTTCCGGGCGAACTCGCGCACCATGTCGCGGATCATCAGGTGGTTCTCGTCGAAGTACCGTTCCATGGAGGTGGCCGGGTGCCGTGCTCGCGTGTGTCGTGGGAGATTGTTCAGCCGGCGCAACAAGTTCCGCGCCGAAGGCCTGCAAACCGTGAAAATCTAAGCCGCGAACGGCAGACGGGAAAGATGACGACGCCGTCCACCTGCGCGCCACGCGGCTTTCTTCCGCGGAAGGTTTCACGTGAAGGGCGCGAAGGCAGAGGGAGAGGACGCGGAGAAAAGATGGTGGATCATCGTCTTATCCGGCTCCGGAAGAAGAACGTTGATCGTTCGAGAGAGCGACGCGCGTCTTCCCGGCCGTGGTGCGGGCGGATGGTTCTCAGGATCGCGCATCAAGGGGTCCGGGCGGCTTGCTCCCGTGAGTTCCGGAGACGATCCGGCGCACCGCATCCCTCCCCCCAAAAAAATCTCATGGCCCCCTGCCGCGCTTCCATCCCTCTGCCGTTTCCGACACCCTGCGCCGGCTCGTGCCTCGTTGGCCGGCGCGCCATGCCGTCGGCTGACATGAGGCAATCATGCCGAGCAACGACGTGGTCTTTCCCACCGCCGTGATCCTGGGGACCACGGCCGCCGCCAGCGCGCTGGTGTTCTACGCCGTGCACGAGACGCAGCGGTAAACGCGCCGCGAAGGGCCTTCACGCGCAGGACGCGGAAAAGAAGGCGGACGTTCGTCTTACCGATCTTTTCCCCGGGGCTCCATCGTTTCTCCGCCGCACCTCCGCGTGAAACGTTTCGTTGATTCGGGACGTGGCGGCGGATTATGTTCTCCGCGACAGCGCTGGCCTACCCTTCCCATCCCCACGAAACACCCCATGAGGACCGCAATCCTGCTTTTGTGCTGCCTGGCCCTGGGCGCCGGCAGCCTGGACGCGCAGACCCGCACCCTCACCGGCCGCGTCACCACCTTCGCCGGCGAGCCGATTGCGGGCGCGCGGCTGGAGGAGCGGGGCACCCCCAACACGGCCGTCACCGACGCGGATGGACGCTACACGCTGCGCTACGGCTCCCCCGGCGCCGTGATCCGCGTCAGCGCCGAGGGCTACCTGAGCCGCGAGATGGCCGCCGAAGCGGACGGAACGATGGACGTGGTCCTGGGCGGCGTGCAGCTGGAGGGGCTGGTGGTCGTCGGCACCCGGCGGGCGGACCGCTCGGCGACGGAGACGCCCGTGGCCGTGGACGTGATCCCGCTGGCGGAGGTGGCGGAGCGGTCCGGGCACCTGAACGTGAACCAGCTGCTGCAGCAGGTGGCGCCCTCGTTCAACGCCAACCGCCAGTCGGGCGCGGACGGCAGCGACCACATCGACCCGGCGGCGCTGCGCGGGCTGGGGCCGGACCAGACGCTGGTGCTCATCAACGGCAAGCGGCGGCACCAGTCGTCGCTCATCAACATCTTCGGCTCGCGGGGGCGGGGGAACACGGGGACGGACCTGAACGCCATCCCCATGGCCGCCATCGAGCGCATCGAGATCCTGCGCGACGGCGCCAGCGCCCAGTACGGCAGCGACGCCATCGCCGGGGTGATCAACATCGTCCTCAAGTCCAGCACCGACGAGCTGACGGCCTCCGTCGCCGCGGGGGCGCGCGACGCCCGCCCCCCCTCGGAGTTCGACGTGCTGCGCACCGAGGACTTCGACGGGCAGGAGGTGCAGGCGGCGGCCAACTACGGGGTCGGCCTGGGCTCCGGCGGCGGCTTCCTGAACCTGACCGGCGAATACCTGACGCGCGAAAAGACCAACCGCCCCGCCGATCCCGGCGTCTTCGACATCTACCGCCGCCAGTTCGGCGACGCGTCGACGGACAACGCGGCGTTCTTCCTGAACTCGCGCTTTCCCGTGGGCGGCGGCGTGGCGGCGTACGGCTTCGGCGGGATGAGCTTCCGGGAGACGGACGCCTACGCCTGGACGCGCGACCCGGACTCGGAGCGCAACGTCCCGGAGATCTACCCCGACGGCTTCGACCCGCGCATCCTCACCGACATCACCGACGGCTCGCTCTCGCTGGGCCTGGTGGGCGAGTGGGGAGGGTGGACGGTGGACCTGAACAACACCTTCGGCGCCAACCGCCTGGAGTACACGGTGGACGGGACGCTGAACGCGTCGATGGGCGCGTCGTCGCCCACGCGCTTCGACGCGGGCGGCTTCCAGTTCGGGCAGAACACCACGGGGATCGGGGTGAGCCGGCTCTTTCCCCGCGTGGGCGCGGGGCTGAACCTGGCCTTTGGCGCCGAGTACCGGGTGGACCGCTACGAGATCTTCGCGGGCGAGGAGGCGAGCTGGCGCAACTACGGCGCGCGCGACACCCTGGACGACGGCACCATCGTCGACAAGCCGGGGGGGAGCCAGGGCTTCCCCGGCTTCCAGCCCGCCAACGAGCTCTCGGAGACGCGCAGCAACCTGGGCGCGTACGCGGACGCCGAGCTGGACGTCGGCGACGCCTTCACGGTGAGCGCGGCGGCCCGCTTCGAGAACTACAGCGACTTCGGCGGCACGCTCACCGGCAGGCTGGCCGCGCGGCTGCAGGTGGCGCCCGGGATCTCGCTGCGCGGCTCCGCGGGGACCGGCTTCCGGGCGCCGTCGCTGCAGCAGATCTACTTCAACACCACCTTCACCGACTTCGTGGGCGGCGTGGCGGTGGACAAGCTGATCGCCCGCAACGACAGCGAGCTCACCCGCGCGCTGGGGATCCCCGCGCTGCGGGAGGAGAAGGCCACCAACGCCAGCGTGGGGGTGACGGCGCGCCTCGGCGCGTTCACCGGGACGGTGGACGCCTACGTGGTGGACATCGACGACCGCATCGTCCTCACCGGCGCCTTCGAGGACACGGACCCCGACATCGGCGACGAGCTGCGGGCGCTGGACGTGGGCGCGGCGCAGTTCTTCACCAACGCGCTGGACACGCGCACCCGCGGGCTGGACGTGGTGCTGGCCTGGGCGCGCCCCTTCGGCGAGCACAGCGTGCGCGCGGCGCTGGCGGCCAACTTCAACGACATGGAGCTGGGGGAGATCACCACCAGCGCGCAGCTGGCGGGAAAGGAGGACATCTACTTCGGCCGGCGCGAACAGGCGTTCCTGCTGGCCTCGGCGCCGGACAGCAAGGCGACGTTCTCGCTGGACTACGGCTGGCGCGCGCTGGAGACGGCGCTGCGGGTGAACCGCTGGGGCGAGGTGCGGCTGGTGGACTGGATCGACGAGGAGGACGTGTACGAGGCCGCCTACACGGTGGACGCGGCGCTCACCTGGCGCGCCGGCCGCTTCGCCAGCGTGACGCTGGGCGGCACGAACATCTTCGACCAGTATCCCTCGCAGCAGGACACGGAGACGGAGACCGGCGGGCTGTGGGACGCGGTGCAGATGGGGTCGTCCGGCGCCTTCTGGTACCTGCGGCTGACGGTGCGGCGGTAGGAGTGGTGGGTTGACAAGGTAACGGGGTGAGGCGGCCGGCGGGGTGATCGGGTGAGGAGGTGATGGAGACGGCTCGTCGACAGGCATCTCACTGCGTCCGCGTGGGGCCCCTCCCCCCGGCCCCCTCCCCGCTCGTTCCTCGCGGAGAGGGGGAGGATTCGATCGCGCTGGCAGGCTTCGTTGCCGTTCGCC
>DATAAG010000739.1:0-2099 GCA_036260235.1 Longimicrobium sp. | reverse complement strand
GGGGCGCCGCGGCGGTTCGCGGTCGCCATCGGCGTCCCGACGCTGTACCTGTGGATGGCGGACGCGGTCGCCATCCGCCTGGGCATCTGGCGGATCAGCGCGACGCAGACGCTGGGGATCGAGCTCGGCTGGCTGCCGCTGGAGGAGGCGGCCTTCTTTCTCGCCACCAACCTGCTGGTGGTGCAGGGACTCACGCTCTTCCTCCATCCGATCCGCAAGCCCGTTGCGCACGCCGCTCCCGCCGCGGCGCATCGATGAACCGGCATTGCCTCACACAGAGTCAGCAGAGTCAACAGAGTCTGACTCTGCTAACTCTGCTGACTCTGCGTGAGGCCATTTCTTTTGGGGTGATCGCATGAACGTGCGGCGCGGCGCGGACTGCGACGTCGCCATCGTGGGCGCGGGGCACAACGCGCTGGTGGCGGGCGCGTACCTGGCGCAGGCCGGCTACCGCGTGCGCGTCTTCGAGCGGCGGCGCGTCGCGGGCGGCGCCGTGTCGACGGAGGAGATCGTCCCGGGCTACCGGTTCGACTGGGGCGGCAGCGCGCACATCCTCATCCGCAACACGCCCATCGTGCAGGAGCTGGGGCTGGAGCGGTTCGGGCTGGAGTACATCGAGCTCGATCCGCTCTTCTTCGCGCCGTACGAGGACGGCACCGCGCTCTTCATCCACCGCGACGTGGACCGCACCGCGCACCACATCGACACGCTCTTTCCCGGGGAGGGCGAGGCGTACCGCCGCTTCCTGGACGACTGGCGGCCGTTCGCGCGGGCGGTGAGGGACGCGTTCCTCGGCGTCCCCAGCCCGCTGGAGCTGGGGAAGAAGCTCGTCTTCGGGAAGGCCGTGCAGGGGGACTGGAAGCGCGCGCTGCGGACGATCCTGAGCCCGTACGGCGAGGTGGTGGACCGGTACTTTCGCGAGGAGAAGGTCAAGGCGCCGCTGGTGTGGATGGCGGCGCAGAGCGGCCCTCCGCCGCACGAGCCGCTGACCGCGCCCTTCCTGCTCTGGCAGCCGCTCTACCACGAGGGCGGCATCGCGCGGCCGCGGGGTGGCAGCGGAATGCTGACGCAGGCGCTGGCGCGGCACATCCAGGCGCACGGCGGCCAGGTGCACGTGGGCGCGCCGGTGGAGCGGATCGTGATCGAGCACGGCCGCGCGATCGGCGTGGAGACGCGGGAGGGTGGATGCACGGCGCGCGCGGTGCTGAGCGGCGCGCACGTGCTGGAGACGCTGGGCCGGCTGCTGCCGGAGGCGCACCGTCCGCCGGGCGCGGAGGGCGTGCGCGTGGGGAACGGCTTCGGCGCGGTGCTGCGGCTGGCGCTGCGCGAGCCCGTCTCGTACGCCGCCTCCCCCGGCCGCGAGGCGCGCGTGGGGCTGCAGCTGCTCTGCCGCGATCGCCGCCAGATCCGCGACGCGTACGCCGACTGGCTGCGCGGCGAGCCCGCCCGCGACCCGCCGATCGTGGCGATGACCTTCAGCGCCGTGGACGATTCGCTGGCGCCGCCCGGCGGCGAGGTGCTGTGGCTCTGGGCGCAGTACTATCCCTACGAGCTCACCGGCGGCCGCGGCTGGGACGAGATCGCCGACGAACAGGCGGACCGCATCCTGGACGCCTTCGAGCGATACGCGCCGGGGACGCGGGAGAGGGTGGTGGGCCGGATGTTCCAGCATCCGCTGTCGCTGGAGCGCGACCTGGGGCTGCCGCGCGGCAACGTGATGCACCTGGAGATGAGCCTTGACCAGATGTTCGGGCTGCGGCCGATGGCGGGGATGGCGAGCTACCGCTCGCACCTCAAGGGCCTGTACCTCACCGGCGCCAGCACGCACCCCGGCGGCGGCATCATGGGCGCGTCCGGCCGCAACGCCGCGCGGGCGCTGCTGCGGGACCTGGAGCGGCGGAAGGTTTGACGGGCGACGCCGGGTTTTCATGCGCCCACCACGGACCGCGGGTTGGAAACCCGCGGCTAAAAATGCCATAAGCCCCGCCCTGGGCTCGCGGAGCTCGCCCGGCGGGGCTCCCCTGCTCCGCACGGCCGGACGAGCGCTCGGATGATGGTCCGACGTTCAAGCCCCGTTTTGCGAGGGACGAGCAAAGACG
>DATAAG010000738.1:0-3612 GCA_036260235.1 Longimicrobium sp. | reverse complement strand
CACCTGTCATTCTGAGGGAGCGCCCGCGCCGAACCGACGGATGAGCACGGAGCCTGTGGCGCGACCGAAGAATCTCCCGCCCCTCGCGCCGAACCCGCCCCGGACATCGTCCGGGGAACTCACCGTGACCGCGAGATCCTGCCGCCCAGCGTACAGATTCTTCGGTCGGCGCGCATGCTCGTGAGCGGGCGGCAAGATCCGGGGAGCGCCTCCCTCAGAATGACAGTTTATCCGGATTCGGTATGATCCGCATCGGCCCCAGACGCTTCCCTTCTTTACCGCAGCCGGGCGAGAAGCTCGTCGTTGGTCCTGGTGTCGTTCATCTGCTTCATCAGCAGCTGAATGGCGTCGTCGGGGGAGAGGGAGTGCAGCGCGCGGCGAAGCTGGTAGATCTTGTCCAGCTGCTCCGGCGGAAAGAGCATCTCCTCGCGGCGGGTGGCGCTCTTCTCGATGTCGATCGCCGGGAAGATGCGCTTGTCGGCCAGGCCGCGGTCCAGCACGATCTCGCTGTTGCCGGTGCCCTTGAACTCCTCGAAGATCACCTCGTCGCCGCGGCTGCCGGTGTCGATGAGCGCCGTGGCGATGATGGTGAGGCTCCCCGTGCCGCCCCGCACCTTGCGCGCGCTGCCGAAGAAGCGCTTGGGCTTTTCCAGCGCGCCGCTGTCGATGCCGCCGCTGAGCATGCGTCCCGTGCCGCGCTCGGTGGTGTTGTAGGCGCGGGCCAGGCGGGTGAGCGAGTCCAGCACGATCACCACGTCGCGGCCGCTTTCCACCTGCCGGCGCGCGTGCTCCAGCACCATCTCCGCCACCGTCACGTGCCGCTCCGCCGGGCAGTCGAAGGAGCTGGCGATCACCTCGCCGATGCCCAGCATCTGCATCTCCGTGACCTCCTCCGGCCGCTCGTCCACCAGCAGCACCATCAGCACTGCCTCGGGATAGTTGCTGGAGATGCCGCGCATGATGGCCTGCAGCACGGTGGTCTTGCCGGCCTTGGCGGGGGCCACGATCAGGGCGCGCTGCCCCTTCCCCAGCGGGGCGATGAGGTCGATGATACGGTTGGTGTAGTCGCGGCGCGAGCGGGGCTCCCCGTCCGCGACCTCCAGCTTGAGCCGCTCGTCCGGGTACGACGCCGGCAGGCTGCCGAAGTCGGCGCGGCCGCGGGCCAGCGCCGGGTCCAGCCCGTTGACGGAGTGCACCTCGTCCAGCGGCGAGCTCTTGCCGCGCCCGGGGGGCGTGCCCACGGTGCCCTGCACCCGGTCGCCCGTGCGCAGCCCCAGGCGGCGGATGACGGACTGGGAGACGAAGACGTCGCCGTCGGCCGCCTGGTAGCCGTGCGCGGCCGTGCGCAGAAAGCCGCTGCCGCTGGGCAGCACTTCGAGGATGCCGTCCGCGGGCGGCTGCGGCGCACCGGCAGGGCGCGCCGCGGCGGACGGTTGGGCGGAAAGGCTCATGCAGTGTTTTGTCGGTTGGCCGGATTCCCGGTGCACGGAAGCCCACCGGCTGATTGCCGGGAGAGGTGCGAAAGCTCCGCGTGTGGGCTGGGTGCGCGCCGGAACAACGTCAAGTTGCGTGCCCGCGGAAGGGCCGCTGCGGATAAGGACTCGCGTGGGGCGCGGAGAGCAGAAAAGTAGCGTTCCTGCGGCCCTGCGCAAGGACGACGCGCGCCGCCGCCCCGCGCACCCGGTACAACCCGCCACCCGGGAACATGTTCCGTCTGGCGCAAACGCGTTCGCTCGCTTACCTTTACGGCACTTCCCCCGCAGTTTCCGCCGGTTCGCTCCCATGTCGCGATACCTGGAGCTCTCGGTCCGCCCCGCGGACCCGTTTCACCCGCACGCGCGCCGCCAGCGCTCGCTCTCGGCCATCCTCGCCATCGTGGTGATGCTGGGGCTGCTGGGCGCGGCGTTCTTCCGCACGCAGATCGTGCGGAACGACGAGTTCGCCCTGCGCGCGGAGGACAACCGCTTCGACGTCCTTCCCATCCCCGCCCCCCGCGGCGCCATCTACGACCGCCACGGCAAGCTCGTCGCCGAGACGGTGACCCCCTCCACCCTGCTGGTGGACCCCGGCCCGGCCGACAGCATTCGCGCCTGGCTGGCGCCGGTGCGCGAGCTGCTGGGGCTGGACAGCGCGCGGGTGGAGGAGGTGGTGCGCCGCGCCCGCACCAGCCGGGGGAAGCCGGTGATGGTGGTGCCCAGCCTGACCTTCGAGCAGGAGTCGCGGCTGGAGGAGCGGCGCGACCCCCTCAAGGGGCTGCGGATGGAGCGCATCCCCGTGCGGCGCTACCCGGCGGGCGCGGCGGTGGCGCACGTGGTGGGGTACGTGCTGGAGATCAACGACCGCGAGCTGCAGAGCCCGGAGTTCGAGGGGTACACGCAGGGGCAGCACGTCGGCAAGACGGGGATCGAGCGGCAGTACGAGCGGCAGCTGGGCGGCAAGCCGGGGGCGGAGTACATCGAGGTCAACTCGCGCGGCGAGGTGCTGGGCGCCTTTGCCGCCAACGTGCGCGACCAGCCGGAGCCCGGCGCCGACGTGCGGCTCACGCTGGACCTGGACCTGCAGCGCTACGCCCACCAGGTGTGGCCGGAGGGGATGCGCGGGGCGCTGGTGGCCATGACGCCCTCCACGGGCGAGATCCTGGCGATGTACTCGGCGCCGACGTACGACCCCAACCTGTTCGTGGGCGGCATCTCCGGCAGCGACTGGGCGGCGCTGAACAGCGACCCCGCGCGCCCGCTGCTGAACCGCGCCATCGCTGGCATCTACCCCCCCGGCAGCACCTGGAAGCTGGCGACGGCCATGGTGGGGCTGGAGCGGGAGGTCATCGAGCCCCAGGACGTGATGCCGGTGGCGTGCACGGGGGGGATGGCGTACGCCGGCCGCTACTCCCGCTGCCACAAGCGCGAGGGGCACGGCCCGCAGAACCTCATCCAGGCCATCGCCAACTCGTGCAACGTGTACTTCTACCAGCTGGGGATCCGGCTGGGGCTGGACGTGCTGGCGGCGGAGGGGACGCGCCTGGGCTTCTCGCGCTCCACGGGGATCGACATGCCGGGCGAGCGGGTGGGCACCTTTCCCACCGGCAAGCCCTGGTACGTGCGCCGCTTCGGCTGGCGGCCGCCGCCCAGCGAGGTGATGAACGTGGCCATCGGCCAGGGGCCCAACGCGCAGACGCCGCTGCGGATGGCGCAGTTCTTCTCCGCGCTGGCGGGGAACGGCACCGCGCGCGCGCCGCACCTGCTGCTGGGCCGCGAGACGCCGGTGGAGACGGAGCTGCGGGTGAGTCCGCAGACGCTGCGGGCGGTGTGGCAGGGGATGGCGGCGGTGGTGGAGGCGGGGGGCACGGCGCACGCGGTGGAGCTGGACCGCTTCAAGCTGTACGGCAAGACGGGGACGTCGCAGAACTCGGCGGACCCGAAGAAGCCGCACGCCTGGTTCACCGGCTTCGCGGGGCCGCGCAACGGGCAGCCGGAGGTGGTGGTGGCGGTGATCGTGGAGTTCGGCGAGAGCGGCTCCGCGGCGGCGGCCCCCGTGGCCGCGCAGGTGGCGGAGTACTACCTGAACAAGAAGCACGGCATCGCCAACCCGCCGCTGGTGGAGCAGGCGATCGCG
>DATAAG010000737.1:0-5176 GCA_036260235.1 Longimicrobium sp. | reverse complement strand
GCGACGCGTGGCTCTCCATCACCCTGCGCGGCGCGCAGGCCCACACGGAGAGCGGCCAGGCAACGGTCGCGGACCGCGAGCGGCGGCTGCGGATGCCGGTGGTGCGGGAGCTGGAGTTCGTCTGCGACTTCGAGGGCGTGGTGCAGATCGTCCTGGGCGTCTCGTCCCCCAACCGCTTCCGCATCGTGGAGCTGCAGAACCCCACGCGCCTCATCGTGGACGTGCAGCAATAGAGAAATATGAAGATTTCAGAAACGCCACGGGATGACACGATCCAGCGTCTGCGTGAGGCGGTGAGGGGGGTGGCGGAGAACACCTCACTGCGAAAGGTTGCGCGCGACATCGGGATGAGCCCCTCCGGACTGAAGAAGTTCCTGGAAGGCGCAGCACCGTATTCACCGACCCGTCGGCGGTTGCACCGCTGGTACGTTCAGCACTCCGGCGTGCAGCATGGGCAGGTCGAATTCCCGGAAGCGAATGCCGCGCTGCACGTCCTGGTACACGACCTGACGCCGGATTCGCGGCGAAGGACCGCCAGTCGGATGATTGAGTGCCTGAGGCTCGGCTATCGGGAGAGTGGGAAAGCTGCACCGAAATGGGTATCCGAGCTCCGAGAGACGAACGGTAACCATCTGCCGGCCGGAGAGGCGGAAGCCTCTCGCCCGAGCGCGATGGGAAAGTATGCTCACCTGAGCTGGTCGAGCGAAGAGTACGCGCGAAGCAAGCAAGATGAAATCGAACTAGAGGACGGGAGAGCCGGTTGAGTTACGTTGCACTGGCACGACGGCTGGGCGGCGAAGCGGTGACGTCGGACCGCCGCGAGTTTGAGCCGCTCGCGGCGGCCGGCGTGTGCGACGTGCTGTTCATCCGCTGAACCGATCTCCTCTATCCCAATCGAACAGTTCAGCCACCTGTCATACGACGGCAAAGCGGGGAAAGCATTCCGTCGACTCCGCGTGAGGTTCAGTCGTTCCCCGTCTCACCGTGCGGCTTGTGCACGGGCTTGGACTCCGGGGAGCTGCGCTGCCGCAGCCAGATGGAAAGGAGCGTGAGCACCGCCACGGAAAGGAACTCGCTCTGCCAGTTCTGGAACGACTCGAACCAGAACTGCGGGCTGCCCACGTAGCCCATCACCGAAACGGCCTGCTCGCCGTGCTGCGTCTGCTCCGCGTTGTACTCTGCGTGCCCCGTCACCGCGTGCAGCGCAAAGGTGGCCAGGAACAGCAGAAAGAGCGTGATGGCCAGCGAGTTCTCGTACAGCTTGAGCGCCAGCCCGCCGCGCTTCACGGGGCCGGGTGCGTCGGGGTCGCCGCGGTGCCTGCGCGGGTCCTCGTCCACCGGCTCGTGGTCCTTCTCCGGGTCCTTGGATTCCGAGGCGCCCTTCTGGAACAGGAAGGCGGTCAGGATGACGAACATCGCCATCTGCAGGAACTCGCTCTCCCAGTTCTCGAACACCGCTTCGCCAAAGTGCCCCGTCCCCAGGTACTGGCCAAAGGTGACCGTCTGCTCGCCGTGCTGCCGCTGCTCCTCGTTGTAGACGCTGTGCCCCGCCGCCGCCTGCCCGCCCAGGAACACGACGAACATCAGGAGCCAGGTGATGGACAGCCCGTTGTTCCGCAGCGTGTTGCTCGACATTCGCTCCGATCCCGGTTTCGCCGGATCCGACCTCTGCCCGCCGTAACACCAACCAGGGACAAAGGTTGTGCGGATTCGCACACTCCGAACAGCGGAGCCGCGCAGGGCAAACCCTGCGCCATCATCTACTCTGGATTTGCGGGCGGCCGCGAAGGAGGGGCGTTGCCACGGCGGCGAAAGTGGTACAGATTGGAGGCGCGGCCCCACCTGTCTGTCGATCCGCCGATCCCCTGATCCTCTGAAACCTCGTGGCGCGCGCCGGCGTACGGCGCCCCGTCCGATTGCCGGCAGCAACGCAGGAGACCCCCCAGATGCCGAACCGAATCCCCGAAGGCACGCCTCCCGGCGTGCTGATCCGCGATTTCCTGATCTTCCAGCTCAAGACGGTGCTGGACGGGCTCAAGGACATGATCGTGATCCCGTTCGCCACCATCGTCTTTGCGCTGGACCTGATCTTCGGGAAAGGTGAGCGGCGGGGGCGCACCTTCTACGCGCTGATGGGGGCGTGCGAGTCGTTCGACCGCTGGCTGAACCTGTACACGCCGGCCAGCCGGGCGGGGAACAGCCGCGAGGGCCTGTTCGCCGGCAGCGAGCCCGGCGACGGCACGCTGGCGGGCGACATCGAGGGCCTCCTGCGCCGCGAGCAGCCCCGCCCGCCCGCCGCGCGCCCCGGCGTCCCCGGCGCGTTCTGAGATTCGAAGGAGGTTGGGAGTACAGAGGAACAGAGAAAAGCCAGAGGTACAGAGGGGTTTCTTGCTCTCCTCTGTACCTCTGGCTTTTCTCTGTTCCTCTGTACCCTCCTCGCCGTCAATCCGGCGCGGGATCAGCGCTCCGGGGATGCGGCGGAGCCGGCCAGGATGCCGCCGTCCAGGTGCAGCTCCGTCCCGGTCATGTACGCGGACTCGTCGCTGGCCAGGAAGACGATCGCCGCCGCCACCTCGTCCGCCGTGCCGAAGCGCCGCAGCGGCGTGTCGCGCGTGAGCTCCGCCATCCGCGCCTCCCGGTCCGGCCCGTCGCCCAGCATCGGCTCCCACATGGGGGTCAGGATGGCGGCGGGGTGGATGGAGTTGCAGCGGATGCGCAGCCCCTGCTGCGCGCAGTAGAGCGCCACGGACTTCGTGTGGTTGCGCACCGCCGCCTTGCTGGACGCGTACGCCGCCGCCGCGGGAACGCCCACCACGCCGGAGCGCGACGAGACGTTGACGATGGAGCCGGCGCCGCGGGGCCGCATGGCCCGGATGCCGTGCTTGCAGCCCAGGAACACGCCGTCCAGGTTGGTGCGGTGCACCGCGCGCCAGTCCTGCAGCGACGCGTGCTCCGGGTCGTGCGGCGCGAACGCCTCCTCGAAGCCGGTGACGCCCGCGTTGTTCACCAGCACGTCCAGCCCGCCCCAGCGCGCCAGCACGTCGTCCACCGCCGCCGCCCAGTCCGCCTCGTCGCGCACGTCCAGCCGCCGGTACTCCGCGGCCCTGCCGATCTGCCGTGCCGTCTCCCCACCCTCGTCGTCCCGGATGTCCGTCAGCAGCACCCGCGCGCCCTCCGCCGCCATCGCCCGCGCCGCCGCCGCGCCGATCCCCCGCGCCGCTCCGGTCACCAGGGCCGTCTTTCCGCTCAATCGCATGTCGCCTCCCGGGTTCTGCGTTCGCGGGGAAACGTACGGCGACGTACCGGGCCGCGTATCGGGCATCTGACCCATACGACGGGAAGAAGAAGAAGTCTCACACGGAGTCAACGGAGTCAACGGAGGAAACTGGCCGCCGCTAGCTCCGCTGGCTCCGTTGACTCCGTGTGAGGCCAATCTTTTCAAAGGCCAGCGAGTGGCGCTTCGGCCGCGCGGCGGATGGCGCGCAGGGCCTCCATGCGGATGAAGCCGCTGAACGGGCGGATCACGCGCCAGTAGCGGGCGAACGAGCGGCGCGCGGCGTCGTCCGTGCAGCGCACCCGCGTCTCCGTGGCCACCAGCGACCCCTCGTCCGTGGGGAGGACGGTGAAGTTCCACGCGGCCAGCGCCATCCCCGGCCGGTCGAACACGGCGAACTCCGCTGGGTGAATGCGCTCGATGCCGCCCGCCGGCGTCCAGAAGCGCCCGGCGAGGCCCAGCACGAGCTCGTGCGGCGGCCGCTCGCCCAGGAGCACGAAGCCGCTGCGCAGCAGTCCCTCCATCGACACCCCCAGCCCGCGACGGCCCCGCCCGCCGCGCCGGGTGAAGAGCGTGGGAAGCGAGCGCAGGGCGAAGAGCGCGCGCACGGCGGCCGATCCGCCCAGGTCCAGCCGCCGCGCCGCCGCGTACGCCCGCTCCGGCGGCGCGTGCACCCGCAGCGCGTGCCGCTCCACGAACTCCGCCACGGGCATGTGCTCGTCGATCAGCATCCGTTCCTGTCCTGGTACGCCACGCCGCCGTCCTTCCACGCCCACCACTGCAGCAGCCGCGGGTCGTGCGGGAACTCGGAGGCGTAGTACACGGCGCAGCGCAGCACGTACAGCATGCACCGGTCAATGTGCTGCCCCGCCTGCTCGCACAGGCGGTCGTACAGCGCCTGCGGGTCCGCCCCGCGCAGGTCTTCCACGCGGGTGATCCCCAGGCTGCGCAGGTCCTGTGCGATGCTGGCGCCCACGCCGGGGATCTGCCGCAGCTCGTCCTTCGCGGGACGGGGTCCGGATCGGTTCATCGAGCCTCCATGACGCATGCGAACGCCGTTACGGGAAAAGACGAACCCCCTGACGCCATCGCGGCGCGCTCACAATACCTGCAGGGCAGCCATGCGGTCGAACCGTTCTTCATAATCATACCGCGAGGTGTCGAACGACCACAGTGACTCGATCCGTCCCCGCGCGTCCAGGAACGTGCGCGTCGTCTGGCCGATGTCGCGGACGATCTCCAGATCGCGGTGCCGGATCCTTCGCCAGAGGGAGGACAGCGGCCGGGCATACCCGCCCGCCGCGGCGGCCGCCGCCAGCCCTCCGATCAGCCACCCCGGCGGACCGCTCGAGGCCGCCACCACGGCCCCGGCGGTAGCCGCGGTGACCGGCACCCCCGCCCCGAGCGCGATCGAAGCGGCACTCACGTCGTCGGAGAAGGCGGCGAGAAGCTGGTCCAGCTGCGCGTCGGCCCCGGCCGAGTCCGCCGTCCCGTTGATCACCGCCTCGATCTCCTTCCGCCGGCTTCTCAGCCCGGCCATCCGCTCCCGAAGCTCCAGGAGCGCCGCGGGAAAGTCCTCCAGCCGCCCGATCTTCCGCAGCAGGTAGGTAAGCATCACCGGCAGCTGGACCCCCACCTGCCTCCTGCCCCGAAGGCGCTCGACCGCCTGCCGATACTGTGCATCGAGCTCGTGCGACAGCCCCATCCGCTCCCGCGCCTCGAGTACGGCGTCCAGCGATCGGCCCAGCTCCCAGAGCGCCCTGCGGGCCGGGAGCCGGGTTACGCTGCCGCGATACGGGATCCTGAGCACCAGCCCCACGCAGACGTTGTAGATCGCACGGTAGTTGGAGAGCCGGATCGTTTGCAGGTCGATCGGCCTCATCTGCTGCCCCAGGTCCACGG
>DATAAG010000736.1:0-4484 GCA_036260235.1 Longimicrobium sp. | reverse complement strand
GTGGAGTTCGATGGATGGGGCCCCGGCCCCAACCCGCGGTGCCAGGGCCCGTCGATCAATCACGATCACCCCTTGATGGTCATCAGCGGGGTCAGCTCCACCACGGGCCGGGCCAGGCCGGCGCCGGTGAGCGTCTCCACCACCGGGCCAATCCCCTTGTAGGCGTGCGGCGCCTCCTGCTTGATGTCGTCCAGCTTCTTCTGGACGATGTCGCGGCGCAGGCGCACGTCCGGCCGGCGCAGGTCCAGCGGGCTGACCACGCGAAAGCGCTCCAGGAAACGCTGGAACTCGTCCTCGTGTCCCCGCAGCGCGTCTCCGCGCGACAGGGCCCGCCCCGCGCCGTGGCTGGCGCTGGAAAGCGCCTCCGGGTTCCCCTGCCCCGCCAGGACGAAGCTGCTGGCGCCCATGGAGCCCGGCACCAGCACCGGCTCGCCGTAGTACGCGAACGGCGTTCCGGCCATCTCCTCGTACCCCCGGGCGGGACAGGAGCCCTTGCGGTGGACGGCCCACTCCTCGCCGCCTCGCTCCTCGCGCCACATGAAGTTGTGCGGCGCGTCGTACAGCAGGCGAAAGTCCACCTCCCCGCAGACGCGGCGCAGCCCGGCCAGCGCGGTGAGCGCCAGGAAGAGCCGGTTGGCGAAGGCGAAGTTCCCCGCGTTGTGCAGCGCGTCCCAGAACAGCCCCGCCGCCTCCCGGTGCCGCGGCCCCTCCGGCAGGACGAAGATGCCGTTCTCCGGGTAGCGCAGCGTCTGCGGATAGATCTTCCGCACCACGTCGCGAAAGTAGCCGCCGCTCAGGTGGCCCACAGAGACGGAGCCGGTGTGCACCATCACCGTCACCATCCCGGGCCGGAACCCCCACGCGTGCGCGGTGGTGCCGTCCAGGATCTTCTCGACGCGCTGGATCTCCACGAAGTGGTTGCCGCCGCCGATGCTCCCGATCTGGCTGTCGCGGGTGAGCCGGCCGGCGGGGCCCATGAAGTCGTCCAGCCCGAAGATGCGCTCCGCCGGCAGTGAGCCCCGGCGGTCCACCCGCGCCAGCTCGCCCTCCATGTCCAGCTCGTGGAAGAGCGGCCAGACGCCTTCCGTCAGCGAGCGCGGCGTGGCGTCCAGCAGCCCGGTCAGGCCGCTGGTGAAGAGGGCCGCCCGCTGCTCGCGCGTCATGGGGATGTTGCGGCCGCCCTCGAAGAAGAGGTGCCGGAAGGCGGTGTCCAGATCCTCGGTGCGGCCCTCCAGGTCTTCCGCCTGCAGCGACGTCAGGTGCAGGCGCATTCCGCAGTTGATGTCGTTGCCGATGGACTGCGGCACCAGGAAGCCGCGGGTGGCCAGCACGGTGCCCACGGGGATGCCGCGGGCCTTGTGGAAGTCCGGGGTGACGGCCACCTGCGTGACCGCCGGCTCGCTTGCGAAGCTCTCCGGCGATGCCTGGGCGAAGCGCTCCACGGTGCGGCTCAGGTCCAGCATCTGGACGAGCTCCGTGACGGCCGCCGGCTCCACGGGGACGGATTCGTTGGCGAAGAGCACGGCGTCGATGCCGTACGGGTTGTCGATTCGCACCCGGTTCTCGTCCAGGCGCGACAGGCGTGGGTCCGGTATCATCGGGGTTCCCTTGGCGCAAGACAAAACCGACCATCCCGGCCGGCAGTCCCTTGGTGGGCACCGGCGGGAGGATCGGTTACGGTCAGCGCCGCGGACCTCTATTGTGGCACAGTTGCGCGGTTTGCGCAACGCCTGGAAGGGTGTTGTCCCCAGACAGGGGAGCATTGTCTTCCTGAGGGAGCGCCACGCGGAACCCGAAGCCGGACGAATGCCTGCGCGCGACCGAAGGATCTACTCCGCCGTACCGCGGGCCGACCCCAGGGCGCTGGATCAGCCACCGCGGTTGTGCCGGCAAGATCCTTCGGTCGGCACCAAAGTGCTGTGCAGGCCGAATGTTACGCGCGGCGCCTCCCTCAGGAAAACAGGCCCGGGGAAGTTCAGTGGAACACCTGTGCGTCAAATTGCTGTCACGCCCGCGGGTGGAAGGACCTGTGGGTCTGGTGCAGGTAGCTGCGGTCCACGTGGGTGTAGATCTGCGTGGTGCTGATGTCGGCGTGGCCCAGCATCTCCTGCACCGCCACCAGGTCCGCGCCCCCCTCCAGCAGGTGCGTGGCGAACGAGTGCCGCAGCGTGTGCGGCGTCACCCGCTTCTCGATCCCCGCCGCCTGCACGTGCTGCTGCAGGATCTTCCACACCCCCATGCGCGTCAGCGGCCCGCCGCGCGCGTTCAGAAAGACGCGGCCGTCGCTCTTGCCGCGGTCCAGCCGCGGCCGCGTTTCGCGCAGGTAGATGGAGAGCGCGCCGATGGCCCGGCGCCCCACGGGCACCAGCCGCTCCTTGCCGCCCTTGCCGAAGACGCTGGCGAACTCCTCGTCCAGGTGCAGGTTGCGGACGCGCAGCTCCGTCAGCTCGCTCACGCGCACCCCGCTGGCGTAGGCGAACTCCAGCATCGCCCGGTCGCGCCAGGCCAGCGGATGGGCCAGGTCCGGCGCCTCCACCAGCCGGGCGATCTCGTCCACCGACAGCACGTCCGGCAGCTTCTTCCACGCCTTGGGGGTGTCGATGCGTTCGCTGGGGTCCGCCACCACGTGCCCCTCCGCCAGCAGAAAGCGGAAGTAGGTGCGGATCGCCGCGATGTTGCGGGCGATGGAGGAGGGCGCCAGCCCCAGGTCCTTGAGCAGCAGGAGGAAGGCGCGCAGGTCCGCCGTGGTGACGTCGCGCGGGCCGGTGCGCCCCTGCCCGCGCGCGAACTCCGCCAGCCGCACCACGTCGTGCTGGTAGGCCTCCAGCGTCTTTTCGGAGAGGCCGCGCTCGAAGCGCAGGTTGTCCAGGAACAGCTCCACCGCGAAGACGCGGGGCGGAGCGGGCTTCTCGGCGGGCTGGGGCACGGGAAGGTCGGTGATTCGATCGAAAAAAGCGCGGCGGCAGCCCGGGGACAGCGACTGAAGTCGCCGCAACAACAACGCGCTGTCCGCCTTCGCGGACAAACAGCACGAACGCGCTGGAGGCATTCTTCCCCGCCCATGATGTCATCCGGAGCGAGGCTCAGCCGGGCAGGTGGGGCGGCCTCACCCCTCGCAGCCCGGCGTCCCGGGTGTCCGCGAAGGCGGACAGCGCGTAGGCGTTGCGGCGATTTCAGTCGCTGAACGGGGAGGATTCGGCTCAGCGCGAGGCGTCGCTCTTTGCCGCGGCCTGCCTGCGGGTCTTCCACCACCACCACGCCACGCCCGCGAACAGGACCAGCGCCACCAGGCCCAGCCAGCGGCCGGACGCCTCCACGGCGGCGCGGATCTGCTCCCAGTTGCGGCCGGCGGTAGCGCCCAGGTAGACGATCAGCCCGTACCACAGCCCCGACGCCAGCGCCAGCGGGACGGCCGCGCGGACGAACTTCATCCCGCTGGTCCCCGCGAAGATGGGGACCACGGCGCGAAAACCGGGAAGGAAGCGGCTGAAGAAGATCACCTTGCCGCCGTGGCGCTCGTACAGCCCCGACAGCCGCTCCAGCTGTCCCGGGTGCAGGATGAACCGGCCCAGCTTCGTCCCGAAGAACGCGCTGCCGTACACGCGGCCCACCTCGTACATCAGCAGCGCCGTCCCCACGTTGGCCGCCCAGACCACCAGGAAGGAGAGGACAGGGTCCGTGACGCCGCGGCCGGCCAGGAAGCCGCCGGTGAGCGCCACCACGTCCGCCGGCACGGGGGGAACGATGTTCTCCAGCCCCGCCATCACGCCCATCACCAGGTAGACCAGGGCCGCGGGCAGCCCCTCCATCCACGCGATCAGCCGGTCGATCATCCCGCCCATCCCCGCCGCCCCTCTCCCCTGCCCCTCCCCGCACAACCCCGCGCGGAGAGGGAAGAAGGCTCCAGTGTGGTCGTGTTCGCCTCAGAGGCTCGCGTCGCGCCGGTGCCGCGCGTGCAGCGCGTCGATGTCCTCCAGGCTGTCGATCAGCGCCACGGCGAAGGCGGCAATTCCCTCGCCACGGCCAATCCATCCCAGCCCCTCGTTGCTCTTGCCCTTGATGGAGATGTGGTCCGGCGAGATCCCCAGCACCGACGCCAGCCGCTCCTGCATGGCCGGGGCGTGCGGCCCGATGCGGGGCGACTCGCAGACCACCGTCACGTCCACGTTCACCACCTGGTAGTTGCGCCCCTCCAGCAGGCGGACCACGCGGGCGAGGAGCTGCAGCGAGTCCGCGTCCTTCCACTGCGGGTCGCCGGGCGGAAAGTGCCGGCCGATGTCGCCCAGGCCGGCGGCGCCCAGCAGCGCGTCGGTGACCGCGTGGGCCACGGCGTCGGCGTCGGAGTGGCCGTCCAGGCCGCGGTCGTGCGGGATCTCCACGCCGCCCAGGACGAGGCGGCGCCCTTCCGCAAACCGGTGGGAGTCGTAGCCGTGGCCGATCCGCATCTCTCGCGTGGAGTGGAAAGCCCGCCGCCGCCGGACGGC